>CAZLBV010000208.1:0-9374 GCA_964557845.1 uncultured Eubacteriales bacterium
CCTGAATCTATTGCCCAGGCTGGAGCCGCCGTAGGAAAAGTCCTGAACCTCATCTCCTGAAGGTTGGTTCGGTGAACTCTAAAAGAAAGTAAGGATAAAAAAAAATGAATGAAAGAATTGGAGTTTATGTATGTGAATGCGGGCCGAATATCCCGGATAGAATAGATATTGATAAAGTTTTGGAAGAAATTTCTACAATTGACAATGTAGCTGTAGCCAAAAGATTTGGACTTCTCTGCTCGAATGACGGAAAAAAATATCTTGAGGAAGAAATCAAACAGGAAAATCTTTCTCATCTGGTTGTTGCCGCCTGTTCACCCAGAGATCATGAAAAAACTTTTATGGGAGTTTGTCAGAGAGCCGGGCTGAATCCCTATCTTTTTCAGATGGTCAATATTCGGGAACAGTGCGCCTGGATGATTTCTGATAAAGTTGAAGCCACCAGAATGGCTATTAAATATATAAGGGCCGGCATAAACCGGGTGGCACTGCATGATCCCTTAGTAAAGAAAGAGCTTGAAGCCAACCCCAATGTCCTGGTGCTAGGTGGAGGGATTTCTGGTATGGAAGCGGCTCTATCTCTGGCCGGGGAAAACAGAAAGGTTTACCTGGTAGAAAAATCCGAGTCTTTGGGCGGGATGGCAAACAAACTATCTCAACTTCTTCCTCATCAGGGAACAAACCTCTCCGCCATTCAGGAAAAGATCGAAAAGATCCAAAGCAATGAGAATATTGAGGTCTATACAGGGCACGAAGTAGAGGATGTCCGAGGGTTTTTAGGAAATTTTGAGGTCACTATTCAGGATACCAGCCAAAATGACAGCACAACCGGATTCCTGGTGGGCGCTGTTGTGGTTGCAACAGGATTTGACCTTTGGGATGCCCAAAGTATGGCTGTCTATGGCTATGGTGAGATTGACAATGTGGTTACTTCTCTGGAATTCGAAAAAATGATCTCATCCGATGAGATCCAGCTAAAAGATGGTAAAGCCCCAAAATCCATTGCTTTGATTCACTGTGTTGGCCGCAAAGAGAAAGGTTACTGTTCCAAAGTATGCTGCCTATATTCAATTAAAATTGCTGATCAGATTAAACAAAAGATATCCGGAGCTAATATTCATGAATTCTATACAGATCTTTGCCTTCCAGAAAAAAAGGATCAAGATTTTTTTGAAGCTGTAAAAGAGAAAGGTGTTAATTTTATCTGGTCTGATGAAGTCAATATTAAGAAGAAAGACGGAAAGATTCTAGCTGAATATAAAACCAGAAACCAGAAAAAAGAATCAGTAGAAGTGGATATGGCAGTTTTGGCTCCTGCTATGGTGCCTTCTGAAGGAAGTAAACGCTTGGCGGAAATACTCAATATACCTCTAGATGAAACAGGATTCTTTAAGGAGACTCATTCCATGCTCGATCCTGTTTCCACACCTATAGAGGGAGTTTACATTGTCGGGTGTGCCTCAGGGCCGAAAAATATCCCTGAATCTATTGTCCAGGCACAAGCAGCATCCGGAAAAATACTCGCTTCCCTTATACCTGGAAAAAAATTAGAACCTGAAGTAAAGGTCAGCCAAATAAATGAGACATTTTGCACGGGATGTCAGACCTGCCTCAGTGTCTGCTGCTATGGTGCCATATCCTTCGATGAATTTAAGGGAGTATCGGTTGTCAATGAAGCCATCTGCCGTGGCTGTGGATCCTGTGTAGGAAGCTGTCCCTCAGGAGCTATTTTTTCTAAGCATTTCACCTATACACAGCTCTACCAGGAAGTACAGGAAGCACTGCACTGAACATGTCTAGAAACAGGAGAAACCAATGACATCTAAACAAGAAAACAAAGGGAATCAGACATTATCGACCCAAGCTGCAACCTATCCAGCAAAAGAAGGAATCCAAAAGGCGGTTATCGATTTTCTGAAAAAAACATTGGAGCAGGACTGCTTTGATGCTCTGCTGATCCCGATCATGGTACCGGGAAGTCAATCTTATGCGTGGGTTCTGGCAAAAGACCCGAATTTGCTTGATGAAGCCAATCCTTTGCCTCCTGTAATGACTATTCAGGGAGGAAGGGCTTTATCCAGTATGAGTAAGCATGGAACAGCCAAGCTCCGCATTGGAGCTGTGCTGAGACCCTGTGAGTATCGGGCAGCTCTCGAACTCTTCAAGCTTAAACAGATCCATTTGGATAATATCAGCCTGATCACGATCGACTGCCCAGGTGCTGTCCCCCTTAGAGATTATCACAATAATTATGAAGAAAGTATTAAAAATTACGAGAATATCCTGAAGACATGGGGAAATGATGAATCTATTCGTCAGGCCTGTGCACGCTGCAATCAGTTCAGCCTTCCAGGTTTTGATGATGAAACTGCCTCAACACTGGTAGACATCCACATCGGGATCTTAGGCGGAGACAGAAGTAAGATTTTACTTATTCCGGTTTCCCAGAAAGGAAAGGAAGACCTGGAAAAGCTGGGACTATCTTTAGATCAATCTATTGAAAGCTGGAAGTCAGAAGTTGCGGAAATTAAAAAGAAAAAAACTGAGACCAGAGAGGCGTTGCATAAAGAGTTTAAGAAAGAGATCAGCGGCCTGGAAAACTTTGCCGCTATCTTTGATCAATGTATAAACTGCCATAATTGCATGAGGGTCTGCCCGGTATGCTACTGCCAGCAGTGTTATTTCGACTCTCAAACACAGCATCTGTCCCCCAAAAACTATCTGAGGAGAGCAGAGAGCAGAGGTGCACTTCGTTTTCCGCTCAACACGCTGCAATTTCATCTGGGGAGAATGTCCCATATGGTTCTCTCCTGTGTATCTTGCGGGGCATGTGAGGATGCCTGTCCAGCCTCCATACCCGTGGGCAAAGTGTTCAGTTGGGTGGCCGATGAAACCCAGCCCTCCTTTGATTATATGGCAGGGCTGGATATGGATGAAGCCCTGCCCCTACAGAGCTTTCTAAAAGATGAGTTTTGTGAAGTCGAGACACCGTCTGAATGTGAAGCTAACAAATCCGTTGAGGTGAAAGAAAATGTCTAATGCGTTAAAGATAAAAAAAGAGACTTCAGAAGGGATCCTTGATTTTCTAAAATACTTACTGGAGACAGAGAAAGTAAAAGGGATTTTTACCCTTAGAAAAATGAATGATTCCGGTGCAAGGGCTTATTCTCTGATCTCAAACTTAGAAGAACTAAAGAACGCCGATCCTTTTTATCCAATTATGCCGGTTAATGCAGGAAAAGCCCTCTCTTCTATGACGTTACAGGAAGCTCTAAGTGAACCAATGGCTGCTGTTCTCAGACCTTGTGAGTTGAGAGCTTTTATTGAATTGGTAAAAAGAACCCAGGCTGATACAAAGAATCTTCTTTTGATCAGTCTTACCTGTGAAGGTGTCTATCCATTAGATATGGCTACCAATGGCGATCTGGGCAAACAATTACCCGCCTACAATGAAGCAAGTAAAAAAGGCGAAAATGCAGCCGGTTTAAGGAGAACCTGTGAAACATGTGCCCATTTTGTGCCCAACTCAGCAGATATAACTGTTTTATTTGCCGGAAATAAGGATCTGGATTCAGAATGTACTCTGGTATTGAACACACCTTTGGGAGAAGAGTATGCCCGGGGCGCCTCAGGGAACATGGTAAGCGCCGAGATCGAGTCTAAAGAACTCACTCAATTGACAGAAAAGCGTAAAGAAGAAAGAGACAAAATGTTTCAGGAAAAGCAAGAGGATCTGAAAGATATGAAGTCTCTGGTTAAAACTTTCGCTGCTTGCCTAAGCTGCCATGGCTGCATGCATGTCTGCCCGATCTGTTACTGTTTTCTGTGTGATTTCGACTCGAAAGTTCATGAAGATGAGCAAAGTAATTTTGAATCTGACCTGACACGCAAGGGAGGAGCGCGTATTCCTTCCGGGACACTGCTCTTTCATGTCGGCCGTATGACACACATGGCTGTTTCTTGTGTCAACTGCGGTATGTGTTCCGATGTTTGTCCGGTCAATATCCCGGTAGCTGAGATATTTACCATGGTGGGAGATCCTCTCCAGAAGATCTTTGATTACCTGCCGGGAAGGGATGTTGATGAACCCGTTCCTTCCGGGACTTATAAAGAGGATGAATTTAAAGAATTAGGAGAGCAATGACATGTACGATCAGAGATATGAAAACATGAAGCCAAAAGGAGTCAGACAATGAATGAAGCTTTTATGCCGCAGATCATCGGATTTTTGTGCAATTGGTGCTCTTATACCGGAGCTGACCTGGCAGGAGTATCCCGGATGCAGATTCCTCCCTCTCTACGCGTTATCCGGGTGATGTGTTCCGGGAGGGTTAATCCAGTATTTGTGTTACAAGCATATCTTAAAGGGGCAGATGCTGTCATGGTCATGGGATGCCACCCTGGAGACTGCCACTATCAAAAAGGAAATTATAACACCAGAAGACGCTATGTCCTGCTGGATCAGATCTTCAAATCGATCGGACTTGATCATGAACGGATCGGATTATGGTGGGTTTCCGCTTCGGAAGGAAAAAGATTCGCCCAAGTAGTAGGGGATTATACTGATAAGATTACAGCCAAGGGCCCGAATCCTATTCGTGAAGAGGTATTTATTTAGAAGCCAGACAAAGTTCGCTTTTATTTTATCTCTTGTTTGCCACTCCGGTACTGAAAAAAGTATTTGGATATTTTTGGGATTTTTTCCCAATCTCGGAACCATATCTCTTTAGAATTCCTCTCATCATAAATAACTTTCATCCAGGGGATTCTTCCGTAACGGTCAATATCAAATTGAAGAGAAATAAAATTAAATCCACTCTCCGGTTTTGGTATCAGTTCAAGCCTGTTGGGCCCTTTTTCTGATTGAATCAAAGTTATATCAAAGTGTTTTTTCAATTCCTCGATGGAATTAAGAAAAAATGGAGGTATAAGCTTCGAGATCCGATTATTTTTCCCTAAGTGTTGAAAATCAATTACTTCCAACTCATCCAGATCTAAGTCTTCGATCCAGATCTTTTCTCCATTAACATATAGATTAAGATTCTCATCGCCACGCATTTCCATCATGATGAAATGAGGTTTCCGGAAGTATAGTTTTCCTGCCAGATGTATCTCATCGGTCAACTGGCTGATAGTTTCAGTCTGTTCATATCGGCAAAACAGCCCCTCGGTGGTATCATAATTTTTCTCTATCTTTGCCAGGATCTCATCTAATTTATTTTGCTGAAAAGTAGAAACCGGATTGACCAAGACGCTCATTATAGCAAAGAACAACAGGCTGAGTAATTTTGTTTTATTATTCATTTTCTTTTTTCTAAGATTCCCAGCAGAGATGGGACCATGATAAAAGTAAACACCAGACAGGCAAAAACTCCCATCGCGATTACAAATCCCATAGATGAGACAGATTGGTTCTGGGAAAAAATAAGTGCACCGAATCCGATGAAAGTGGAAAGAGTGGTTAGAGTTATCACTGGCCCGATCTCTGGGAGGACTTCTCTTATGCTCTTTTTATCCCCAAGTCTTGTCCTGGTAAGCAAATGGACGGCATCATCGATCCCAATACCAATAAGCATGGCGGAAATACCTATCTGGAAAGGAGAGAATGAAATCTTTGCCAGAACCACAAAAGCAAGAGTGAAGGGAATCGCCCCAAGTAGCGGAAAGAGGCTCAAAAACACACTGAAGATATTTCTGAAAAATATAAAAACCAGAATAAGTACTGCCGCCAAACTGATAAAGCTGATTTTAAAAAAATCATTACGTACGACCTCACCGATCCGGCCGAAGACTTGATAGGTACTGGTAACCAGAAGACTGGATTTTACATGAGAAGAGAGGCGGAGCAAATCATCAAAAATATGTTCATCCGAGGGAAATTTGTCTTTATGATCGAATTTCGGCCACACATAGGTTTGAAGATATATTTTTCCATTTTCTTGCATTATAAATTTATCTAACTGATGGAAATAATTTTTATTTTTGAGGCCGCTCGAACCATTGGCATATTCTTCGCCATTAATATCAACTGCGGTTTCCATTATTTTATAGTAATTTTCATATTCTTCCCTCTCGCGAAATTTAAGCTCATCCAGAAGAACAAAAAATCTATCTTTATTATCCTTAATTGTTGTTTTAATTCTCTGCAAATCAGCAGCATCAGATTCATCCAAAGAATAGGGGAGAAATAAAGAGGAGGATTGAAATCCATCGATCTTATTTTCCTGAATGTATTCGATCATTTTTTCATCCAGTATTTTTTGGGAAGCCAAGCCTTCCTTTATATTCTCTGCTTCCAAGGTAATTTGAGTATTCATAAAAAAAGCTGCTCCGAATTGGGAAGAAACCTTCCGGGAAGTATCCAGGGTTTTCAATTTTTCCGGAAAGGCAGTGAAAAAATCCATTTCAAAGCTGAACTTTCTTAAAAACCATACACTGAATAGTATCAGCATCAAGGCTGTTCCGACAGCTAAATAAGGTTTGTTTAAGGGAAACGAATTCAACCGATCAGGAAGACGCTGAAATCGGATCTGCCGCGGGTTTTTCAAAAGGCCCGGTCCAAATAAAGCAACAGAAACAGGAAAAAGCGCCAGGCTTAGCACTAACGTGATCAGAAGACCAAGAGATGTAAGGAGGCCGAACTGAAAAAGGGCTTTATAATCAGCAAAAATAAGACAAAAAAAGACTACAGCTGTAGTGCAGAGGCCGATCACAACCGGAGTACCGGCCTCATTTAGAACGTGTATTACTGCATCCTTATGAGATTGAGAATTTTCTTTGACTTGAAAAAACCGGGCCGTACAATGAAGGGAAACATCTACTCCCAGACCAAGGATGATGGCGACAAATCCCATGGCCATAAAATTCAGGGGATTAAACACGACCCGGGCAAAAACCAGTACAGCCAGCATTGAAATAAAGAGCGGGAAAAAGCAGATCACAACCGCGCGGATATTTCTGAAAGCACAAACGAGAAGCAGAATGATCAGTCCGGTTGCTGTCAAAGTGATAAATTTCATGTCCTGCTTTAAAATCTGAATACTCTCACCGATTACGGCATACTTTCCCGTAAGTTCATGCTGAATAGTGCGGGCATCCGGAATTTGAGTCTTAACCCGCATGATGGTTTCATTGATCCTATTGACAAAATCTGCGCAGAAGGCTGCATCTTCAGAGAATCCGGCAGGCTGTACAAAAATGAGCCGGGCAGTCTCATCCAAGGAATCAAAATATCCATTAAGGTAGGAAAACTTAAAATTTCCCATCCTGATCTCATAAAAGGGCAGGAGGATCTCGCGGAGATTAAGTACATCATTTACAACGATCTCCCTAAGGTATGGATCAGAGATAGTGATAAGCTTTCGTCTGGTTTTGATCAGCTCCCGCCGCATTTCCGATTCATTGAATTTAGAGCTGAATCTCTCCCTTAATTCCGGATCTGAATTCAGCAGAACGGTGCGGAGAATTCGGGCGGCTTTGGGTATATCGTTAAAATCAAAAGGGCTGGCTTCAACATAAATGATATCCGGCCATGACACAAGTTCTCGTATCAGCGTTTCTGTAAGTGTATTGACTGCTTCAATGCTTGACTGAGAATAATCAAAGTATATCAGCAGAGTCTCGCTGTCACCAAAACGCCTTAAATTTTCTGTATATGTTTGACTGACTGGATCATCGGGCAAACTGTCTCTAGAGGAGGTGGTTTCAAACCTAATGCTCCTTATAATAAAGGGAGCAGCTGCAACAAAAATCAAGATCAGGGCGACAAAGATCCATCTATACCTGAAGCTGAGCTGGGTTAATTTTGCGATAAGGTTCTTTTTGATCATTGAAAAATTGGGGACAGTTTACCCATTTACCTGATTTTTATCAATACTCCTTTGTGTAATTTCCTTTGATCTTTTTATTTGAGGTTTTTATTTTACCAGAATATTTTATTAATCCATTGAATTTATCCCATTTATATTATAAGAATAGAAAATATTTTTCCTGATATTAAAGTTATATTGTGATATAAGGAAGCGAATTTGCTCGATTTAATAGGTTTTCAATTAAGTGAGGGCCCAACATGAATTTTTCTCATCCCTATCTGGTTTGGAGCCTGGTTTTGTTGGGATTTTGCGTAGCCGGCTTCCTCATTTTTTCCCGGGAAAGAAAAAAAATTTTTGTCTCTGCCATTCTTTCCATGCCGGCAGCCTGTACTGCGGTCTTGTTTGTACCTGCCTATTGGAAACCTATACGAATAACTCCATTATCTGTCGGCATTGAAGATTTAATTTTTTCATTCGCCACCGGCGGCATAGTCTGGATTTTTGTAAGTTTTACAGCATGCAGAAATTTTACCTGCGACATCGCCCTCACCAATGTGATTAAAAGATATTTGATTTTAGTGGCCTTAGGCATGACCCTTCTGTTGATCCTCTATCGTTCGACAAATTGGGGCGTAATGTTTGAAGCGATGATAGGAATATCTGTTGCGGGCTTCATTCTCTTGTTGAGGCAGCGTTTTAGGTCCTGGCGTATAGCTGCGGCTGGATCCATCTTATTCACTCTTTATTATTTCTTTGTAACCGGATTGATCCTCTATTTATTTCCCCATATGGATTCCTATTGGAATAAGGAAATTTTATTGGGAATATCGGTTTTAAATGTTCCTTTAGAAGAGATCGTTTGGGCCTTTGGTTTCGGAGCTGTTTGGCCTTTAGCCATGACCTATGTATTCGACCTTGATTTATCTGATTATAAAGGGGATGCAGCGCATACTCTCTTCCATCCCAGTTAATGGATGGAAAATTCGCTGCCGTAGTTTTCCATTTCCGAAAGCCTTAAAAAGCCTGCCTGATCCGATGAGAGTAGTGCTGCTTATAACCTCTCTCTTGAAGGCATCATAATTGAGTTTGGATGGTCTTTTCTCACTCATGAATCCCAGCAGCGTGTTATTTATCAGCGTTTCGCATCCCATTCCATCCGTCATTTTGACCTGGACTATTCATTTGTTTGTAGATAAAATTAGATTAATTCAGGATATGATATTTATTTTTTCGTATGGACAAAGTGAACGAACTCAAAACGAAAAAAGAAAATCTACTTTAATCCTGGAAAGAAACTCGAACCCCTTGAGGTTTAAATTGAAATCGAGTTGGTGATTCTCAGCAGATAATGCCCACATGGAACGAAGGGAGGAGGCCGCCGTGAAATTCGCCATTTCATCCGATGCCCATTTTGGGGATAAAACCAGCCAATTAGCCTCGCTTGATTCAAAAGGCAACCCCATCCTGGGGGCCAAGTACGAACAATTCCGCGCTGCCTGCGGTAAAGACAATGATTATCTTATCATGCTTGGTGATATTATCGATGTGGCCATCGAAGATTAC
>CAZLBV010000209.1:0-2694 GCA_964557845.1 uncultured Eubacteriales bacterium
CCTGTCTGGATATGTTCTCTGGGAGCTTCCCAGTGGGGGGCCAATGATCCTGATTTTCATTGGCTGCGCATGTGGGCCTGCCTGAAAGAGAGAGAAATATTTTCTGTTGATCCGGTAGCAGTATCTTTGGGAGGGGAAGGAGATATTGGTGGAGGAATGGAGGCAGATGGCGTAGAATTGCTGAAGTATGCTGCAGAGAAAAGCGGATTGCCCTTCATCTACGAGCCTGATCTGAAAGAAAATGTCGCGCAAAGAATGCAGTTATATAGGCAAGCTTCCGCAGGGCAGGGAATCCGGGTTTTCGTCAATATCGGTGGCGGCATCGCCAATATCGGTACGGATTATGAAATATTGAAACTGCGTCCCGGCTTGGTAACGCCGGCGCATATCCCTCCGCCGGAGAGAAGGGGAGTGCTGTTTGAAATGGCGGATCAAGGGGTTAAAATTATCCATCTTCTTTATATGAAAGGACTCTCATCCCGGTTTGGTATAGCCTGGGATCCGGAAGGCCTTCCCAGTCCGGGTGAGAGTGAGATATATAAATTAGCCGGGAAAAGAGGCTGGGACTTTTTTGCTTTGGTAATATTTTATCTCGCTGTTATTGTTGCAATAATGACATGGATGGCGGTACTCAGGAGGCGATACTGGATGGAGTAGGGTATGTAAAAACTGGTAACAGTTTACTCGTTTACCTAATTTTTTGTTCTGAAATATACTTAAGCCATTGCTGAAGAAAATCGAGTAAACGAATAAACTGTCACTAATTTCTTAAGGAGAAGACCATGGCTGAGTCGAACTGTGCTGAATGCAAAATGAGGGCTAAATATGATAAAAAGCCGAAGTCTCTTTTGGGCCGGATTTGGAAATGGCACATAAAATGGTGCCCTGGTTGGAAGACTTATCTTAAGTCCCTCACGGATGATGAGAAAGAGATTATACTGGCAAGATATCGTTGACTTTTAAAGCAGCTGTTATTCGTATTTGATCTTGGTAGCAGGAGCGGTTGTCGGATCGTTGAGATAAGCGCCGGTTCCTTTGTCGATCACCTCGGCATAACGGGGAACATTCTCCAAAATAATTCCTTTTTCCGGATGGTCCTCTGTCCACAGCTCGATCAGCTGGATTATGGTGGAACAGTGACGGCCTACTCGGACATCGATCGGCCATCCCTTTTCATCGATCCTCTCAAACAGAAGGCCGTGTTTTCCGGCCCTGACCACGAACTCATCTTTCCCTTCCAGCAGCAGGGCCCGGTCGGTCTTTCCGCGGGTGGCATCCAGCATCGGTTCCGGAGCTTCCAGTAAAAGCGATATTGCCTGGGTGTGATCGCCGATCTCACGGTGGGAAAGCCCTCTTAGGGCTTCAGGAGAATTTTCCATGCCTATATTAAAATCTTCGGTTCCGCTTATCATCATGGAAGCCATGGCCGCCAGGTCTTGGCCTTTTTCATGGGCCACGATGGTGCTGATAACCGGATACTGAAGCTCGGCCTCATGCAGGTCGATCACGACATCGATTTTCTCAATTTTTATCAATTGGATCATAGCAAAGCAGGTTTTCTCTGTAAGCGTACCGTTGGCTCTGCCCGGCCAGGTGCGGTTGAGGTTCCGGATATCCACATAGGCCAGCTCCTGCCGGCTGGGATAGTGGATGTAAACCTCCGGATCAGGCCACTGGTCGAGCGGATTGGACCAGCGGTCCCCCATGCGGAACTTTTGCCCTCCCCAGGGAGTAGGAATGGTAAAATCAGGTGGATAGGCTCCCCCCAGGCGAGTCACCGTGGTGGCGCTTCGATTGGCGGATAATATCAGAAATATTTTTCCTTTCAATACCCGGGCGTTCTCGGCGAAGATCCAGGTTACCAGCCGGCACGCCGGTTCTTCCGGATGAGTTCCTCCTAAAATTAGAAATGTACCTCCGGGTGCTTCTCCCTCCAGAACGTAAACATTGCAGTCATTGATGCTGTTTTTGATGCCGGAAAAATAATCACTGAGTTGTCTAACCTCAGTGACCCCCGGACCCAGGACCACAGGTTCTTTCAGATTACGGCTCCTATAAAAGCTGATACCGGCGGCGATTAAAAGCGCCAGAGCCAAAGAGGAAATAATTATTTTTCTGATCTTACTGTGTGCTGGCATTACATCCTCATTTCAGCCTTAAAAGGCGCAGCAAAAACGGTATAAGAATAATAACATAGAGTACTTCATCCTGCCATTTTTTGCTTTTTATCAGGTTCCAGATGATCAGAAACACAATGTACCCTGTGAGTAAATAATAGAGTAAAGTAATTATCATTTTATTTCTGCCTCCTTTTATAAACCTGCATGGTTCTGCTTATTTCTACAGCATGGTTAAAAAGGAGAGTTCTTTACTGTATACAACCATCAAAGTTCCTGCGATTATGATCAGGATGGCAGGAATGATGCAGTGTTTAAGCATATCTCCGTATTTTTCCTTCATGTCCACCGTATCTTTTGTGAGCCGCCCGATTATGGCGGTGGGGGGAAGGGCATCACCCAGAGGCCAGATGACGCTCATTCCAGCCAGGGCCACAATGGGATTAAGGCCGATGTGGTTGAACAGGAGGACCAGGGGAACGCCTAAAACCGGAGCTGCGCCCCACATTAGAACCGCCTCTGATATAGGCAGCACTAGGGAGAGAGTCAGAAACACGGCCAGCACCGGCAGGGTGAC
>CAZLBV010000210.1:0-13556 GCA_964557845.1 uncultured Eubacteriales bacterium
TTTTTCTCATGAAAAAACTTAATAAGATAACCAGGTTCAAGCCATTCATACTTTCGTGTGCCCACCAAAAATCCAATATACGGCATGATCACTAAAAAGAAAATCCTGAGAAAATTGCTGGTAACGTCATTATCACTAATAGATTGATAGATCGAACCCAGCACCCATCCCATAATAACTCCGGCAAAAGTTCCAATGGTCGAACTCCAGATGATCTTGAACTGGGTATTTCTGATCCTGGTTTCCAGATAGATGATCAATATGATCAGCATTAATCCAATCCCAGCGCCAAAATACTGGTTCAAACTGAATGGAGGGAAAAAGTATCCGGATAATGTTATTATAACAATTACAAATAAACGAAATATAAATACTCCCATAATTTAAACCTCAAAAAATATGATTCAAAGCTTCCTTCGCGGTATTGATCCCGATAAGGTTTGCTTGGGGAATCTTCTCGTCCTTTAATTGGGCAAGATTCCCCTGCGGTAAAATAATATTTTTAAAACCAAGTGAGCATGCTTCCTTAATTCTCGCCAGAGGCTGGCTGACTGATCTGATCTCTCCGTTTAATCCGACCTCTCCAAAGACTAATGTATCTGTCGGTACAACCTTATTTTTCAAACAAGATACTACAGATACAATAATCCCCAGATCCATTGCCGGTTCATCGATCGATAAGCCTCCGGCAACATTTAAATAAACATCATCTCCAGCAAAACTGAATCCTACTTTTTTCTCGATTATGGCCAAAAGCATGGCAGTCCGGAAATGGTCTAAACCGATCGTCATTCGCCGCGGATTTCCAGTAAACAAAGTGGAAGAGACCAAGGCTTGTATCTCTGCCAGCAAAGGACGTGAACCCTTTATAGTACAAACAATAACACTGCCTGTTTCATTTCTGGTGCGTTCTTTCAAAAAAAAGGCTGACGGGTTTGGAATGATTTCAAGTCCCTTATTCCCCATCTCAAATACGGCCATCTCTGAAACAGGGCCAAATCGGTTTTTGAAAGCACGCAAAATCCTATGATTATGATCTCTCTCCCCTTCAAAATACAAAACAGCATCGACCATATGCTCTAATGTTTTGGGGCCGGCTAAGGTTCCGTCTTTAGTCACATGCCCTATTAGAAATGATGATATGTCTTTTGTCTTGGCAAATCGGAAAACCTGGTTGGTAACCTCTCTTACCTGACTTATCGTTCCCGGGCTTGAAGATAGTTTTGAGGAAAAAACAGTCTGGACCGAATCCAATATTAGTATCCTCGGATCAACTTTTTCGGCTTGAGCAAGAATCCTTTCAAGATTGGTCTCGGCAAGAAGATAAAGCTCTCCTTTTTTGATCCCCACTCTCTCTCCTCGGAGTTTTATTTGTTCTAACGACTCTTCACCGGAAACGTATAGGACCTTCTCCCCCCCCGCAGCAAAATCCCGGCTTACCTGCAGAAGCAAGGTTGATTTGCCTATTCCCGGTTCTCCCCCGATCAAAACCAGCGAACCCAGGACCACTCCACCCCCAAGCACACGATTTAACTCTTCTATTCCGGTTTTTAACCTTTTCCTTTCCGCTTCCTTAACCTCGGAATAAAGTACCGGTTCTGAAGGGGGAAAGGATACTTCGATGGCTAAATCTTCGGCTATTTCCTCGACCATCGAACCCCACTCACCGCAGACAGGGCATCGACCCAGCCATTTGGAAGATTGTGCCCCACAATTTTGGCATACAAATACGGTTTTATTCTTGGTCATAGTCCAAATCCTAAACCAAAAAAGAACTCCCTTCTCTCTGCCAGCGTGAAATCATCGACCCCGGATAAAAAATAGAAATATTTTGATGGGGAATAACTGATCCATAGACGGAAAATAGGCCTTGGGTCACGGTTAAAATCATAACTTTCCATGCTGATCTTTAGTCTGTCCTTGAGTAAATAATAATCCATACCGACTCCGATCTTGGATTCCATTATTCCTGCACGCGGAGAAAAATCCATAATACGAAGCCCTCCCTGGATGGAATAGAAAAACTTATCATTCCAAGGATTATGTATAAATTGTGAAAATAAATATCTTTGGGAAGTGGGCCAAAAACTGAAGGTTAAATAACTCTTAATCAGATCGCTATCCCCATAATAATCAAACCGCAGTCGTACACTGGACTGCCACAAAGACACCGGCTTGATCATTTTTTTTATGTCACCAACCGTTTCCTCCGCTTGCTGATAGAGATCCGACTTCTGGATCAGCTGACCTAGAGTACCTTCTCCTTTAGTGATCTTTTCGATCGCTTCATTCAAAAGCTTTAAGGATTCTTCTGTCTTTCCAATGACCTCCCGGAGACTTTCCAGATTTATCTGGACATTATCCCGGTTATCCTCAACCACAGACTTTAATGTTCTGACGAAATCATTAATTTCTCTTTCTACTTCATCTACACTCTGATCAAACTCTTTAAAGCTTCCAGTAAATGTCTGGATCGCCCCGCTCAATTCCGAGGTGTTGTTAGCAAAAAACAACCTTATATCCTCAGTTAAAACAGCGAGATTATGAAGAGTTTCGTTAATATTTCCCTCTGATCCCTCCTCTCCGATCATTCTTTTCACCGCGGCGCTCATGGATTTTATTTCTTCTCCGATAGAAAGAAGCATCTCTCCCAATTGGTCAAATCCAATGGCATCACTGCCTTGTATCCGGTCTCCAGGTTCGCAATATTTTTTGTCCCCCCCAGGAATGACCTCAATATATTTCTCGCCTAACAAACCCAAAGTAGCCATAGTTGCGAGAGATTTTTTAGGAACCAGAACACTGGGATCAATGCTTAAAACAGCTTCCGCCTGAATTCCTCTTAAACGGACATCCTGAACATATCCTATTTTTACGCCTGCCATACGCACTTCTGTTCCCTTCTCCAGTCCTGCTGCGGTCTTAAAATCAACAAAAAGAGGATAGCCTGATTTTTTAAATAAAGCACCTATATCCCCAACTACCAATATAAAAGCAGCCAGAATAATTAATACGCCAGAGAAAAATATTCCAATTTTTACTTCCTTTTTCATAAATGACTACCTCTCATTCCTTTAGTCGAAATACAATTAGGGTCGTTTCTTATAAATTCAAACCAAGGAACGAAGCATCCAATCCAATTATTATCCATTTTACATGACATTCAATCTAATGCAATAAGCAAAGCAAATCTCAATCTGTCCATCTTCTCAATTTAAAAATTCTTTATTGGCCCTTCCGAATAGCCATAAATAAATTGTTTAACTACCGGATTTTTGGTGTTTTTGATCTCTTCAGGTGTTCCGGTCTCAATTATTTTGCCTTCATAGAGCATGGCGATCGTATCTCCCACTTTATAAGCACTGGTCATGTCATGGGTGATAACAATGGATGTGACCCTGAGATCTTCCTTCATTCTGTTTATCAGATCGTTTATGGCATCTGCGCGGATAGGATCAATTCCGGTTGACGGCTCATCGTAAAATATTATCTCCGGTTTATAGGCGATCACTCTTGCCAGGCCGACCCGTTTTTTCATGCCCCCGCTCAATTCATGCGGCATCAAATGCTCAATCCCGTGTAAACCCACTTTGGCCAGACTTTCTCTGACGATTTCCCACTTTTCTTTGTCTTTTATTTTGAGATATCGCTCCACACCAAAGGCTACATTTTCAGCCACTGTCAAAGAATCAAACAATGCGGCATTTTGAAAGAGGATACCGAATTTTCTGCGGATAACATACATTTCTTCAGCCGATAGATGGGTTATATTTTCTCCACAAATAAATATTTGTCCTCTATCCGGCTTTAACAAACCCATTAAGTGTTTTACCAGGATGCTCTTGCCCGAACCGCTCTGTCCGATCACAACCACTGTTTTTCCTCTATCTACCTTAAGAGTAACGCCTCTAAGAACAGGCCCTCCCCCCATTTCTTTATGCAGATCGATTATTTTTATCATCGTTAAACTGTTGCAGGGAGCGCTCTGCTCATGAAAAAATTGAGGACAAGGATTGTGATACTGGCGACAACGACGGTTTTGGTGGTTACGCGCCCTACTCCTTCGGCACCGCCTTCGGCACGTAATCCTTGCCAACACCCAACAATGGCAATAACCGCACCGAAAACAACTGCTTTTATCAAACCGCTCAGCACATCCCAAAACTCTAAATATAGCAAGGTGTTCCTTAAATATACAAACCGGTTAACACCCATAATCATATTGTAAAAAAATCCGCCGGCAATTCCGATGATGTCCCCATAGAGGGTCAAACAGGGCACCATGATAATACTTGCCAAGGTTCTGGGAACCACAAGATACTTTATGGGATCAGCCCCTAAGCTATATAAGGCATCGATCTGCTCGGTTATTTTCATCGTGCCGATCTCTGCTGCCATAGCTGAGCCAACCCTTCCGGAAACCATCAATCCTACCAGAATCGGGATTAACTCCTTGGCAAGCCCCAAGGAAATGATCGGGCCACCGTAAGCCTCCGACCCATGCCCTATATATCTATGAAAACCGATATAGGTTTGAAGACCGAACACCAGTCCTCCAAAGGCTGCCGTCAATGAGATCAAAGGAAGAGATTTAATGCCGATCTTTTCCAGTTGCTGCAGGAATATCTTCTTCTCCCATGGGCGCCTGAACATGTTTTTGATGGTTGCACCCATCAGAAGCCCGATCTCGCCTAGCTGATGGAAGAAACTATTGGATTGAGCGACAGCACGTTGTTGTCCCGGCATCTCATTCTCCAACGGTGTAAACCTCTCGATCATTAAACCTGGCAAATTTATTCAAGAACGCCAGTGCAACCTTTCCGGTTGGTCCATTTCTTTGTTTGGCAACAGTTACCTCAGCTAACCCTTTAAGGCTTTCGTCATCAGGGCTATAGAATTCCGGCCGGTAGATGAAGATGACAACATCTGCATCCTGCTCGATCGCGCCTGACTCCCGCAGATCTGAAAGCTGCGGGATTGGTTTACTCCTTCCTTTTTCAGGGGCCCGGCTTAACTGTGAGATTCCCACCACCGGGATCTGCAGTTCCTTGGCCAGCTCTTTTAATGACCGCGATATATAAGAGATTTCCTGGTTCCTGTTTTCAAACCGGCCCCCGGCGCGCATTAGCTGAATATAATCTACAAACACTAGATTCAAGTCTTGTTCCATTTTTAGACGCCTGGCTTTTGCCTTCATCTCCATTACTGAAAGCGCGGGAGACTCATCTACAAAGATTTTAGCATTCGAAAGCCTTTCTGCACTCTGCCTGAGACCATTGAATTCATTTTCACTGATAAAACCTGTACGGACTTTCTGAAGATCTATCTTCGCCTCAGAACACAGCAATCTTAGAATCAACTGTTCCTTGGACATTTCCAAAGAAAAAAAACCGACAGAATAATCTGTTTTTAAGCCAACATGAGCGGAAATATTCAAACAAAGAGCTGTTTTCCCCATGGAAGGACGGGCCGCAACAACGATAAATTCAGAATTATGAAATCCTGTTGTAAGCCCATCAACATCCCTAAAGCCCGTGGGGATACCGGTAACCGCGAGCTGCCTCCCCTTTAAAGCTTTAATAAGCTCCAGAGCTTCTTCTGTCAATCTGCTTACCGGGACGAAACCGGGCTTTATTCTCTGTTCAGCCACGTCAATGATCGCTGATTGGGCTTCATCCAGCAGTTGGTCTGCATCCTCCCTCTGCTCATAGCTTGAAGATATGATCTTAGCCGAAGAAAGGATCAACCTTCTCAAAAGCGCTTTTTCCTTGATGATCCGAGCATGATATTCAATGTTCAGACTTTTAGGTACGCCGTCCATCAGAGAGGCTACATAGCCGGCTCCCCCGATCTCATCTAGGCAGCCTGCTTTTTGAAGTTCTTCCGATAGGGTCAACAAGTCCGCGGGAAGCCCTTTATCTATCAGGCTGATAATTTTCTCTAATATTTTCCGGTTTCCTTCTTTGTAGAAATCTTCAGGAGAGATGATCGAAAGAACAACATTTAAATTTTTATTATTGACTAAAATTCCCCCCAGTACAGTCTTCTCCGTTTCCGGACTGTTCGGAGGGGTCTTTTTCAAAAACATTAAATCAAGATCCACGCTGTCCCTCTACCTCAAAGTAGCATTCTCATATTACTTATGAGAAGGATAACCTTCCCTTCACACATCTTTTTATTATATAGAAGTTAAAACTATTATTCCAACAGCTTCATCCAGCCTGCTCAAAAGAGAACCAATATTTTATGAATCGTCTTTATTCTCCTTGATCTCATTACTTTCCTCTTTTTGCTCTTCCCCAGATTCAACTTCTTTGGTTTCCACTTGTTCCGGCTCATTTTCAGCACTTTGTTCCTCTTCAGCTTCTGCAGGTGCCTCAGCCGGCTTCTCCTTTTTTTCTTCTTCGGGAACAACTGCTACTTTGATCTCAGCCCTTTCTTCATGGAAAACTCTAATCGGGATCGAATAGTTGCCCAGCCGCTTTATGGGTTCATCCAACAATATTCTCTTCTTTTCAATATCAAATCCTTGTGCTTCTAAAGCTTCTCTAATGTCAGAAGAACTGACGGATCCGAAAAGTACATCCTTTTCTCCGGTTTTCCGAGAAAAAGTAAGTGTAACCTGATTCAATTTCTCCACCAATGCCTGATAAGACGCCATTTCTTTTTCAAGCCCTTTCTGCAATGCCTTCTGCTCTATCTCGATCATCTTTATATTTGATGAAGTGACTTTAACAGCCAATTTCTTAGGAATAAGATAATTTCTACCGTAGCCTGCGGCAACATTTAAGATCTCTCCTTTTTTCCCCAAGGATTCGATGTTTTCTTTCAACATGACTTTCATTTTTCGCTCCTATTTAAGAAATTTCTCATCATTCCGATACATAGGGAAGCAGAGCCAACAACCGGGCCCGTTTGATGGCTGTTGTTAACCTTCTTTGATGATAAGCACAGGTGCCGGTTACACGTCTCGGGGTGATCTTGCCTCGTTCTGGAACGTACCTTCGCAATATGTCGATTCTTTTGTAATCAATATCTTTCACATTTCTTTCACAAAACCGGCACACTTTCCGTTTGGGAGGAAAATATTTCCGATAGCTCCCCTTGTCTTGTTTCTGTTCCCTTGCCATTATTCTTTCTCCTCTTCAATTTTATTATTTTCCGGCTCTTTTTCGCCTGTTTCATCCGGATTGCCCCTTTCCTCCAACTCTTCCTTTTCGTCCTCTTCCTTGCTTTCCTCTTCTATATCGGCCTCTTCATTTTCAATTTCCTCGTCCTGTATGGTTTCAGTTTCTGATTTCTCCTCAATTTCTTTTGCTTTCTTCTTAGCTTTCTTCCCGGGTTTTCTTACGGTGTCCCGAGGATCCTTTTTTACCGTTAAAAACCGTATAATGGCCTCGGTCTGTTTAAAACGCCTTTCCAACTCCACCGGAATATCGGGAGTTCCTTCGTAAAGAAAGAAAACATAAGTGGCTTCTTCAAATTTATTGATAGAATAGGCCAATTTTTTCTTTCCCCAATTATCCACATTGAGCATTTTTCCCTTTTTTTCGGAGACTACTTCTTGCATCTTTTTAAGTAGACTCTCCAATTCTTCTTCTGGGAGATTGGGCGCAATGAGGAATGCGGTTTCGTAGAGTCTCATATCTACCTCCTTATGGATATTAAGCTCCTTCTCTCTCGATAAGAAGGAACAAGGAGCTTTTATTTCTCTTAATAGATCAATCTATATCTAAGTATCTTGATCTTTTCTCCTTACACATTTACCCCGTCTGTTTCAGACCGGGATCTCGTATTATATTTATTCATAGCTTGTTCTATATCACCGTCAAGAATTAAATTTAACGCATCTTGGGCTTTAGGTAAAGCTATTTCTAATTCGGCTTTCTCCTCATCGTTAAAAGGAGAAAGCACATATTCAGCTGCATCCATGTTATTCTTAAGCGGTCCAATGCCTACTCGAATACGGGGGAATTGAATTGTTTTTATCTTATCAATTATTGAGATCATACCTTTATGGGATCCGGCACTTCCTTCCCCTCTTATCCGAATATCACCCAGCGGGATATCCAGGTCATCATATACCACGATCAGGTTATCTGGTTTAACTTTTCCGGATGATAGTATTGATTGAACAGCCGCACCGCTATTATTCATATAGGTCTGAGGGAGAGCAATTAATACCTTTTTACCGTCTATCTCGGCATATTCTGCCTTGGATAAATATATTTTTCTTCTCAACTTAACTTTCCAGGACTTGGCAATTCTTTTAACAAATACAAAACCAACATTGTGCCTGGTCTCTGCATACTGCTTTCCGGGATTCCCCAAGCCAACCAGTGCCCACAACGATTATTCTTCCTCTTTTTCTTTTTTGATAAGTTCTGGTTCTTTTTCTTTTGAAATGATCTCTTCTTCCTCGACTTCCTCTTCTTCCTTTTCTTCCTCTTTGGTAGGCGCCCCGATCAAGACTACTAAGGAATGAGGATCATCTAAGATCTTTACTCCTTCAAGAGGAACAACATCTTCGATCTTTAAGGATTGATTAAGATGTAATCCACTGATATCAACTTGGATACTCTCCGGTATGTCTTTGGGTAAACACTCGATCTCAACTTCTCTGGTTATAAAATCCACAAAACCACCCTCTGATTTAACCCCTACAGCATCACCAACTAAATTAAACGCAACCGTTACCCGGATCATTTTATCCATGGCAATTTGGACAAGGTCCACGTGGAGGATCTGATCTGTAACCGGATCAATCTGAAAATCTTTGATCATGGTGTCGATTTTTTCTGAATTAAAAGCAACTTTAAAGATGGTATTCTCTCCTGTTTCTGATTTTAAAATCGAAAAAATGTCCTTTTTCTCTAAAATAAGAGGAACATTTTCTATCCCCTTACCATAAAGAATCGCAGGAAGCATTCCTTTTGAACGTACTCTCCTGGCTTCGTTTTTTCCGAAAAGTTCTCTTTTTTCACCTTTAATCGTCATACTCATTGCATTTTACTCCTTAGGTAAACAAAGTGCTCACAGAGCTGCCCTTGTGGATTCTCTTGATTGCTTCGCCAAACAGCCCGGCAACAGAAAGTACCCGGCATTTATCTGAATTTCGCAGTTCTTGCTTTAAAGGGATGGTATTGGTAACGATCAATTTTTCCAGAGGAGAATTCATGATCCGGTTAACCGCCTCACCAGAGAGAACAGGATGGGTGCACGCGGCATAGACCTTTTTTGCCCCTTGTTTTTTCAGGGCTTCTACAGAAAGGACCAAAGTCCCTCCTGTGTCCACCATATCGTCAAGGATGACGACATCCTTTTCTTTTACATCCCCGATAACATGGATCACTTCGGCAACATTCGGTTCCGGTCTCCGTTTATCGATAATCGCTAATTTCGCATTAAGCCTTTTCGCAAAGGCCCTCGCTCTTCCCACCCCCCCAGCATCGGGGGACACGATGGTGATATCATTCAAGGGTAAAGTCTCAATGTACTGGGCCAATACCGGAGCGGCTACTAAATTATCAACAGGAACAGAAAAAAATCCCTGGATTTGGGGGGAATGAAGATCCATGGTCAAAACCCGGTTAGCCCCGGCTGCTTCTAAAAGGTCAGCCACCAGCCGAGCAGAAAGAGGGACTCGTGGTTTGTCCTTCCAATCCTGACGGGCATAAGCATAATAGGGAACAACCGCAGTAATTCTCTCAGCAGAAGCCCGCTTAAAGGCATCTATCATTATGAACATCTCCATGAGATGAAAATTACTGTCATAGACTCCAGATTGGATCACAAAAACATCTGCACCTCTAACATTTTCATCAATATAGAAACGAATTTCTCCATCACTGAACCTGGTTAAAACACATCTTCCGAGAGAAATCTTCAAATAATCAGCAATATCCTGAGCCAGCATACTATTAGATGAACCTGCAAATACCTTCATTAATTTCCTCTTTTTAAAAGTAAGTCGCACCGTGCTTTCTCCCTTTAAAGTCTTTACTTTTTTTTGGCTGGGGCGGGAGGATTCGAACCTCCGAATGGCGGCTCCAAAGGCCGCTGCCTTTCCGCTTGGCTACACCCCAGCTCCGATCTTTTTCCAATATAACTCCCGTGAAAGTGTATTCACTAAAAACACGGTATGTTTTTTCCTTATCTCCTCTATCGCTTCTTCAGCTTTTTTCTTGTCTAAAAAAAGCCCAAATACGGCAGAACCAGTTCCGCTGACCTGAGACATCTCTGCTCCCAGGCTATACAGAAGTGTTTTAATGGTCTTGAGTTGAGGATAGCGCTTAAAAACTGTCTCTTCTAATCCGTTATCCAGTAAACTAAAATTTCGCCTCTCTAAAAACTCGATAATTTTACTTTCTTTGTGCCCTGAAGTCAAGACTGCTTGATAACTCTTATAGATATCCTTAGTCAAACTCGAAAAATCCGGGAGGATCAACAGACAAGGATAGGGACGATTATCTTTCAATGGGGAAATAATATCTCCTCTGCCAGTTCCCAAGCAAAGGCCCCCCATCAAAAAGTAAGGGACATCTGCTCCTATGTCTCTTGCAATTTCCAGCACTTCAGAGGCATTTAGACGAAGATCCCATAATTGATTTAATGCCAGCAGAGTCATCGCTGCATTACTGCTTCCCCCGCCCAAACCTGCTCCTGCCGGTATTCTTTTATGCACATGAATTTCAAGTCCATAAAAGATCCCGACTTTTTCTCTGATCCGCTGGGCAGCCTGATAAATGAGATTCTCCTGGCCCCAAGGAATACCCGGAACATCTCCTTGAAGAAGCACTTGATCTCCCTCTCTTTTTTTAAAAACAATTTCATCATAAAAATCGATCGTCTGAAAAAGGGTTTGTATTTCATGGTAGCCATCATCCCTTTTCCCCAGAATCTCGATTCCCAGATTTATTTTCGCGAAAGATTTAATCTTCATTGTCAATCAGGGCCTGAATCTCTTCCCAGGATTTGCGTTGATAATTTCTCAGGAAAGCAGTGGAAAAAGTTCCTAAATTAACCCTTTTATTAAAGGCAGCTTTTATCAACCTGACCCGGCCGGTTGTAGTTCCGTTATCAAAAACAAGCTTACGAGTCAGGTGTGAGTCATCAACGAATTCTTCGATCTTAAAATTAAGGGAACCTCTCCTTCCTGAAATAATCCTTCCTGCTTGATCCTTTTCAAATTCCCAGCATTGATCATCCTCTTCAGACTGGGCTGAACCAATCTCGTGCCATTCTCCAATCAATAAGGAGATCATCTCTCTCATATTCAATTCGAATCCAAGAAACATATGAATGATTTCTTCTTCATGACCCTTCCAGTAGACTTTTTTCGAGGGTATGATCAGATAAGCTCCCTCTGCAGTAATAGTGATGCGGTAAATAGTTTGTCCTAAAAAATTGGAGGCTTCAATATTGCCTTTATCCGGGAGAAGAAAAATAAATGAAAATTTCGTTCGTCCCGTACCTTGTTCTCCGTAAACACGCAGGGACGCATATCCTTCCACGCTTTTTATTTCAGAAGGTACGGGTGAAAAAAGAACTCTGCTGGGGAGACATTGTATAAGCAAAAGAAGAGACCCAACAAATCCCAACTTCATAAGCCATTTAATCTGTTTTATCACTTTTGTTCCGGGGAAAACCCGACCTAAGCTTTTTTCTTTCCAGATTCGTCCTGGCCGGAATCTGAATCATTGTCACCTTCAGACAATTTAAACCCGTAGTCTTGAGTTTTTATGTTCTTCTTGTTTAAATCCTGCTGGGGTTCTTTTCTAGAGAGAGTAGGGGGTATTCTGCGTGGAGAAGCGGATTTACCTTCGGTAAGTTTAAATCCGTAATCCTCTGTTTTAATCTGCTTTTGTTTTCTCTTCCTTAATAAAGGATATAAAGGGGATTTGATCCATCGACCAAAACAGGATAATCTAGGGTTAATGATCAAAATTAATATGAACAAGGCAAATATTATAATTATTGCATAAAACCTAAAACTCATCTCAATTCTCCTGCACCTGTATTCGCTCCCGATCTTTCCCTTCTTAGTATAAAATTATATTAGCTCTTCCAGAAATAGTCAATTTCACCCTTCTGCTTTGATTGGATTCCCTTTTTTAGAATGATTTATTCAGTCAGAATATAATAATATAAATAATATATTTATGTATGGCAAATCTCACGTAAGTTTTTCTTCCTCTTCCTGGAAATTCGGTATCTTTGAGATTACCTTTTCCTGACCGACAAAATATCCGATAAAAAAAGCGGAAGAGGCTAGAACCAGCGTGAACAATGTTTTTAAGAAATTATTCATCTTTACCTACGCCGTTATTATTAACAAATTAGCTTAAAAAGTCAATATTCAATGACAGAAGTTCTTCCATTTTTTTGAACCACGAAGCAGAAAGACGGAAAAATATAAAATTCCATACAGATGCATAGTTTTTGCATTTTTTGAGCGGCAAGAGTATATTTTTAAGTGAAATTATCAATCTGTGGAAATCAGAATGAATAAAAAAACAATCCTTTTTGTAACATTGGCCATGCTCTCATCCAGCATCTTACAGACTCAAGAAATCAGGGAGCCAGTTTGGGCAGGGAAGTTCTATGACTCACGTCCCTCAATTCTTTCAGCCCAAATAGATGCATTTCTTGATAATGCCGCAAACATCGCTCATCCTTCCGGAGAAATCAAAGCGATCATAGTCCCCCATGCCGGTTATATATATTCCGGGCAAGTTGCCGCCTTTGCCTACAGGCTTGTCCAGGGAAAACAATTTGATTCTGTTGTCATTCTTGGCACTTCCCATAGATACGGTTTTAAAGGGTGTTCCATTTATAGTAACGGAGGTTACAAAACTCCTCTTGGTATTACAGAAGTCGATCGGGCGCTTGCCAAAGAGATATCCGTTAATTCGGGATTCAACTTCATCCCCCAGGCTCATTTACAAGAACATTCTATCGAAGTACAAATCCCTTTTATCCAAAAAGTTTTGCCAGAAGCGAAAATTGTTCCCGTTGTAGTTGGTTTTCCTTCAGAAAAAACCATAAACTCACTAGCCTATGCTCTGGAAAAAAGCCTGAAAGATAAAAAGGCTTTGGTCGTTGCTTCTACTGATATGTCGCATTTTTATCCGCATGAAAAAGCATCTGAGATCGATGGGAATACGATCTCTCTAATATCCTCCTTTAATTCTGGTGAACTCATAGAACTCCTTGAGAAAGGAGAAAACATTATGTGCGGAGGAAGCGGGGTTGTAACTTCGCTTTTATATGCACGTAAAACCGGGGAAAGCAAAGTCCAAATCCTTCGCTACCAGGACTCTTCTCAATCTGGAGGCCCCGCATCGGAAGTCGTTGGTTACCTCTCGGCCGTCATTTACCACCCAGGATCGGCTCCGGCCTTTACCTTAAAATCCCAAGAAAAAACTGCCCTGGTTAGACTGGCGAGGGATGCCGTAACCAAATATATTATCGAAAAAGAAATAATATCCTATACCCCTGCAAATCCCCGGCTGCTAACCCAATGCGGTGCGTTTGTAACCCTAAAAAATCGCGGC
>CAZLBV010000211.1:0-28414 GCA_964557845.1 uncultured Eubacteriales bacterium
GTGGCTGTTTAATCCCATCCTTTTATTCACGGTTTATGTGGAAATACCTGTTGAAATCCTCGGATTTTCTATTACAAAGAGTTAATTCGATTCAAATTCCAGTTAGATGCACACCTTCCGGTCATGAAGGATGCCGGCTGTTGTCAGCAAAAGGGGGGTTGATGGGAACCAAAAAGGTGGGGGCTCTCTCCAGCCGGCTCAAGAGAACCATTCTCATTATATCACAAAAACAAGAAAATCAAACGAAATCTCAAGAAAATAATCTTTTTTTTAGCTTGGCTGAGTTATCTAACATAAAATAAAAGACATAGCAAAATTCTTACCCTTAGGCAGTTTGCTTAGAAGCGATTTTTGGGGCCAAAAATTGATTTTAACAGGAATTTGACAATTCATTTATTTTCTTGACTGTAAAGTAGCTGAGCATAGTTCTCCTCTTTAAAAATATTTTATTACGGAAAAATGTATTGTAAAAATTGGGTAAATGAGTAAACCGTCACCATTTTAATGTTTGGTTCTGAATTTGATTCATGTCATTGCTGATTCTTCCCAATGTCTTGAGGAAAGCCAGCGCATTCTGCGAAAGGGTGGATCCATAATTGTTTTAGATTTCACAGGTTCTGGTATGAATTTTTTAAATAAGATGAAATTGGGATTCAAATATCTGATGACATCAACTTTATTTTCATGCATTGAGATAAAACCTTATCCTTGCAAATGAAATACTGAAAAGAGAAAAGATAAAGTTGGTGTCGCCAGAATTAATTAAAATCCAAAACCAACCATTAGAATCAAGGACCTATTTTTCATTTCATTCTCTATCCCGATAATAGGCTCGGCAATATTGACCAGTCCGAGGTCGTACCGGATATCAAAGATAATAATGGCGTTGCTGATTTTAAAATCAATCTCCCCTCCAAACACGAGGCCAAAGTCGGAATCTTTTATTTTTATGAATTCCTCTTTGAGTTCTATTCCTAAAACTTTGATTTCGCCCTTGTCACTGAGTTTAAACGATGCATAAGGACCAACAAATAAGCTGGGGTTTATGCTGGCCTGTGTGGGCAATTTGAGCTTTAGGAGCAAAGGGAGTTCCATATAATGTATGGCAAGAGACTTTGATGCCAGGACGCTAAGAATACTCCCTTCGAGCTTTCCGCCTTTTTTCGAGTAGTAGAGCTCGGGTTGAAAGGCAAAATATTCATTGACGTTGATCGTATAGAACCCCCCCACAGTAAACCCGATTGCAGATTCCCATGGCACAGAAACAAGGTCAACACCTTTTTGGTATAACGTGGAGATATTGATCCCACCTTTCAATCCAACTTGGGAAGAAAGGGGATACACACTCAGCAGAAACATAAGAAATCCAGCGATGCCTAGAACGTGAATTTTTCTCATTATATCTCTCCTTGAATATAAAAAAATGGAAACAGACTAATTCGGAATATTTAATCAGGAAAAATCTTCCGAATAAAATCCTCTAAAGAGTTTAGACTGTTATTTTTAAGAAAAAAACGACTTAGCGGTTATCCTCCACCATAAAGGCCACTTTCACATTGGTGCGGTATTCGACGATCCCTCTGCCTTCCACTTTTGCAGTTTGGGCAATGACTTCCAAACCTGTTATGCCCTTGATGGTTTCCTGCGCTTCTTTGACAGCGTTATTGGCCGCATCCTCCCAATTCTTGGAAGATGTCCCGATAAGTTCGATAACCTTAATTGTTGTCATTCAAATCTCCTTTTATTTTCCTTCCTATTTTTTTTCTTCAGAAGAGCCTGCTCAGCAGATTCTCCTGTTATTAGCCATATAGTCTGTAATATCGCCGGCCTCCAGAAGCTGTCATAAAAGTCTGGGGAAAGATAAAAACTAACTTTTCAGCCCAGCTGGCTGGATGAGTATTTAAGTCCACATTTTCCCGTTCAACCATTGTAAAAAATTATAAATAACGTCAGAAAAGATGTCAAGGATCACTAGAAAGCTGCTCACGATGGGCAAAAACGCCGCAAGAGCTGCAGAAACGAATAAAATGCCGCGTTGAAGCTCAGTCAGATAAACACCGCTCTTAAATCACCCTGAAAATTTCATAAGGCTGCCGATTCCTTTTCTCTGACAGGGATTATCCTGTTGGTGAGGGCTTCCTGCCATGAAGCAGTGAATGGACAGGATTTTATCCTTGATTTCTGCAAGCGGTGGAAACTCTGTTTCGGCAAAATTTTCGGTAGGACCATTAGGAAAATCCTGTAGAAGACAGAGCCCTCCGGCAGCCTCCAGGTTACAGACCACCCTGGGATAAAACCTGAGATGCCCAACGATCTTTGCAGTAAATAACAACGCTATCTACAGAATCCACTCTAAGTTATCGAATATAATTCTTTGAGAAAAAACAAAGCAATCCAGCGTTTTATATTGATGAGAACGAATGAATTTTATAGCTAAGAGGTACGGCCCAAAGGTATTGACCATAGTATGAATATAAGTCAAACTAATTGTATGAAAACGGCCATATCCATTCCTGATGACCTTTTTAAAAAGGTTGAACAACTGGCCAAAGAGAATAAAACGTCGAGAAGTCAGATTTTTTGTAAAGCCATAGAGCTCTATTTAGAAAAAATCAGTGCGCAAAAACTTCTTGAAGCACTAAACTCTGTCTATGCAGAGGAGGAAAGCTGCGAAGAAAAGTCTGTTAGGAAAAAGAGTAAGGAATATTTTGTCGGTAAAATTATGAATGATAAAAATGACGATCAAACAGGGTGATATCTATTGGGTTAATTTGACCGCCCCAAGGGAGTCAGAACCTGGTTTTAGCCAGCCCTGTGTTGTCATCCAAAATAATATCTTCAATGCGAGCCGAATAAATACTGTAGTTGTCTGTATCTTGACATCAAATTTGAAAAGGGCACAAGCACCGGGAAATGTGACTCTTAATAAGGGAGAAGCTAATCTTGAGAGAAAAAGTGTGGTCAACATCTCTCAGATTATTACGGTAAACAAATCCGATTTGTCGAAAAAAATCGGTGCATTATCCTCAGAAAAAACAAAAGCAGTCATAGATGGGATAAAACTATTGGTAGAACCTCTTCCCGATCTACGCTCTTAATCTCGTGCATAAAAATCCGCTCCTCTTACTGCCAAACGTATCCTGTATTAAATATAATTATTTAAACGATTGATTTCTATCAATAATGATACCTGAATGATCCAAATCTGGGATTGACCACATTGCTGAAAATGGAGCCGAAACTATAATTCAAGCCGATTTCAAATCGATAATCATAATCAGATGCCAGCTCTCTCCGCTCGAGTAAAATTTCTTCCAGAGTAGCACCCCCTTTGGCTAAAGACAGCTGGTCATGTAGAATGCCATAGTTGGCCTCAATATCAAAAGAAAGCCCTTTTATGATCCGGACAGTCAATTCAACATCAAGCTCCATTCTGCTTTTGCTGAAGTCATGAAAATAATGTGAACCTTCCAATTCTACTTCAGCAGTTCCCCAGGGTTGGTTGAATTCCAGTTCAATCGCAAGTGATTCATTCCACAGACGCTGGGACATTTTATCGTAGATGGTCTCTTCAAAATAATCGAAGTATTTATACCCTATCTTATAAAGTACCCGAAACTGTCTTCGGGTGGACTCTGAATAAGGGAAAAAATTATATTCCACGGCCGGTTGAATAGAGTAAGAAAGCTGAATATTTCTATAGGTGGATTGTGACGCAGAGACCCAAGCCCCTGCCGACCAGTGCTCATCGATGCTTTTTACATACACTCCATCAAAGTCGCCTCGTTTACTGGTGCTGTGGAACTGGTCTCCTTCAATTTCATAGCCATCTCTGTCATAATCAAGGTCCAAACCCATTCTTAGTTTTGATTGGGGAGTAACTCTGTTGGCTGATATGTTCCCTGATAATGAAATTGAGCTTCTCTGTGATTCCCCATTCATCCTGGTGAAAAGACCCAAATTAAATACCCAAAAATCCCACTTATCTTCTACAGCGGTAGGTGCACTCCTCTGGGACATGCTTAAAGTCAGTGCTTCACATAAGGGAGTTTGCGCCACGTAAGGAGCTAAACCCAATTTGAGGGTCTGTACGAGCCCTCTTCGTGTTTCATCATCGGTTTCTATGCTATCTGCATAATAATTTAAGATATTCTGTAGATTTTTGTAATTTCTTTGTCCAATGAAAGTAAGGGTATATTCTGTGCCTCCGCCTCCGGTTGATTGGGTGGTGATCAGGACATGCACATCCGCTTCTTTTCTATCCCAGACATAATTGACAAAATCTATTTCATTCCTGATATAATCTATGTCACAACGATGACAATCTATGAATACCTTGGGCGCATCTTTTTTTAACTCGTTTATATCCACCTGCTCTTCTTGGGAATATGATAATGTGGATAAGAGTCCTAACAGAATGATCGAGAGCAGGTTAAATTTGATGATCGACTTTCTCATAAATTATCTCCTCTAAGCAATACCAGTTGATTTATCAACCATTATACAAAACCATCATTAAATAAATGTTAAATTAAGATTAATAAATTTTAACGTTTCTTAAAAATGCATATAATTTGATATAAGAATAAAAAAGGAATAACATAGAAACAGATCCAATGTTAATCTTATATTGGTGATTGGTAAGAGTAATGAACAACGTCCAAGCGATAGTCATGGCTGGGGGGGCAGGTGAGAGGCTGTATCCTCTGACAAGACGACAATCTAAGGCAGCCATTCCCTTTGGGGGCAAATACCGTCTCATAGATTTTACACTAAGTAATTGCATCAACTCTGGCATCCGCCAGGTTTTCGTTCTAACCCAGTACCTTTCGGACTCTCTGCATAAGCATATTCAGGATGGTTGGGGTATATCGAGCTCAAGGTTGGGGGACTTCATATACTGTGTACCTGCTCAGCAGAAGATAGGAATAGACTGGTACCGTGGTACGGCTGATGCCATCCGTCAGAACCTTGACCTGGTTAAGAGTAAGGGAAACACTCCTGTTCTGATATTATCAGGTGATCACATCTACAAGATGAATTATAGTCAGATAATTGCCTATCACAAAATGAAGAAAGCGGATCTCACTATATCAGCTATCAGGGTAAGAGTAGAAGAGGCGGCCAATAGACTTGGGGTGCTTGAGGTAGCTCAAAAACACAAGTTAGTTGGGTTTCAGGAAAAACCACTACAGCCAAAGACTATTTCGGCAGATCTAAGTTATGTTTTTGGTTCAATGGGGATTTATGTATTTAAAGCTGGTGTTCTAAGAGAAGTCTTACAAGAAAAAGATGATGACTTCGGAAGAGATGTTATTCCCACGGCACTCAGTAAGGGTTGTGAAATCTTCGTTTATGACTACGAAAAAGAGAACAGAATTGAAGATTTTGTGTATGAGGTAAAAGAGGGCAGAAGGCAGAAGATTGAAGTTGACAGGACTCTTGATTCTTCCTACTGGAGAGATGTTGGTTCACTTGATTCGTATTATGAAGCAAGTATGGATCTTGTGAATGTGGCCCCTCCCTTTAACCTCTATGGTGAGAAGTGGCCAGTCAGAGCATATGAGAGGTCACTGCCTCCGGGCAAGTTTCTCTTCGAAGGAAATGCCCTGGATTCTATGGTGTCTGATGGTTGTATAATTAGTGGGGGAAAGGTTTGGAGATCCATTTTGTCTCCGGGTGTGGTTGTGGAGAAAGGTGCTTTAATTGAGGAGTCAATAATATTCGATGATGTCAAAATAGAGCCTAACGCAAGGATTAAACGGGCTATTATCGACACCAATATGAGAATTCCATCTTCAGTATCGATTGGTTATGACCTAGAGGCTGATGCAAGGAAAGGCTGCACAATATCTGATAAGGGCATCGTAGTCGTTCCTAAAGGATTCGTAATTTAGAATCCTGTTAGCTTATCCTGGCTACTACCCTTGTAATGACTAATCTACCCTTTTTGCCCAGTTTCTCCTTGATTATTGTCTTTAAGAATGGATAGGAATAGATTCCATCAAAAATTTCAAGTTCTAATTCTTCTACTTCTTTCAGTTTTTCCTGTTTTATTCCTAACTTTTTTAATAAGCCTTCAAAAGGTTCATCATCTTTAAAATGTGATCTTACAAACTTGATTTTCTTACCTTCTTTTCCATCAGCGTTCTCTACTTTTTCTTCCATAATATTTATGGACGTAATAAATTCATCCTTTTCATTATAATTTCTCAAGTACTCATTAAGTTCTACCTGAAAGATCTTAAACTCCTTAATATATGGTTCGTCTGCTGTAGGAACAACCGTCTTGATTTTGTAGGGAGCATTCCAATAATTCTCCATTTCTTCTTTGCCAATAAATTTCTTCATTTTCGATCTCCTCCTTTTTCAGTTGAAAAATCTCACTTTCATAGAACTCTCAGCCACTTGATACTAATAAATGTTCGAATCTAAAAATTTTCTTAAGCTGGATAATTATCTTTTTTCGATTAGATCCAGACTGAATCTCTTTTTCACTTTCATTCCAGCAGCGCCCAGAATAACTCTGATAGCCTGAGCATTTCTTCCCTGTTTACCAATGACTTTACCTATATCTTCAGGAGCAACCTTTAATTCAAAGATAGTGCTGCTTTCCCCGGATATTTGAGAAACCTGAACTTCATCCGGTTTGTCAACCATCGATTTGGCAATCAATTCAACTAGTTCTTTCACTGTAACCTCCTCTATTATTTTAACTGAATTTTTCCATTTTTTTATATCGGTTTTTTTCCCTTATTATTAATTCATATCCCATCAATACATCCTCGTTTTCATAAATACCCAAATCTGTATTTTCCCAGAGATTAAGGAAGATTTCTGGCACATTGGAATAATTTCGATTTCCATCCGGTGTTAATGTGTGTTTGTTAGGTTTATGGTACATATACTCGCCTAGGGCGATGAATTCAATACTTGTTTGAAAAATTTGATTGGAGCTGTTTAAGGGAAACCTGTTAGTAGAGTCTATTCCCACCAAATTCATTCCGGCGGGTATCGCGAGGACGAGCTTCGTTGACCTTTAGAGTACGTCCTTGTAAGTCTTTACCATCAAGTCCGGAGAGCGCGGACCGTGCTTCTTGATTGTTGGGCATCTCCACAAATCCAAATCCCCTCGAATCACCGGTTTCTCTATCTGAGATGATTTTGGCTGATGTGACCTGTCCATAGGCTTCAAAGGCTTGTCGCAAATCGTCTTCATTGGTTTGGCGCAATAAATTACCCACATAAATATTCATTGTAGCTTCCTTTTAATACTGAAATTTTAATTGAGGAGGGATGATCTTCTATGTTGTTGAAATTTTCCCTGGTCTCTTGTGAAACCTGTCTATTCGTGTAATCGAAGGATTATTTCACTTTCAACATAAACACAATAACACATGGATGATTACGAGTCAAGGAAATACAATTATTGACCTTAATTCTTAGATGGATATAAGATTCAGTTTATCATACGCATTGGAGAAAAGAGATGAGCCACAGCCTCGTACTGCAGGAATATTCATTAATTACAATCATGCATCATGATCTTGAAACAAACGCCACATACCTTGCTGCGATTTTAAACAAATGGTAGGTGTTTTTTGGGAAGAAGGTTCCATGAGTTCAAAGCGATTCATTTTTCTGTTGCGCGCAAGACTGCTGCTGCCTGGATAAAATGTTCGGCATCCTTTTTTCATATTCAATATAGGCCTCTTTTGAATCTCTCTCTGTCATTGATTCGAGAGTCATTGAAGATTAATATAGTGGTATCTATTTTTATTGGAATGGAGGAAAGTTGTGGAATTAAAAGGAAAGAATGCCCTGGTAACTGGAGGGGACCGTGGGATAGGCAGGGCTATAAGCCTTGCTTTGGCTGAGAAGGGAGCAAATGTGGCTGTTCATTATCTTAAAAATGATGAAGCAGCGGATATGACTGTAAAAAAAATTATTGAAAAAGGCGTAAGGGGTGAAAAGTTCCGGGCAGATGTGAGAGATTATGCTCAAGTGCGGACTATGATGAAAACAGTGAATAAAAACCTGGGCGGATTTCAGATTTTAGTGAATAATGCTGGGATGTCAGGGACAAACTTCTCATTATTATCGATCGAGGAAGCAGAATGGCGCGAGGTACTGGATGTTAATCTTACTGGAGTATTTAACTGTAGCCGGGCAGCTGTTTTGGAGTTTCGGAATGATCTTCGAAAGATCGTAAATATTTCATCCATTGCTGGTAAAATGGGAGGCACCATCGGTTGTCATTATGCGGCTGCCAAAGCAGGGGTAATAGGTATGACCTTTGCTCTAGCACAAGAACTGGCACCAGATGTGTGGGTGAATGCAGTGGCACCAGGACCGGTGGATACAGGATTCCTTTCTCCGGAACAGGAGGAAAGATTATCTCAGGCGACGCCGTTTGGCCGGGTGGCGCGGCCGGAAGAAATCGCTCACACCGTCATATACCTGCTTGAGAACGATTATGTTTCCGGTGAAGTCATCGATGTAAACGCCGGACGCTACATGGATTGAATTCAAATCTAAAAGGACACTTTGTTACATACGCAAGCTAAAGACGAAATTCAGTTGAATCTATTTATTCTATTCTTTGTTTTTTTCTAATTCGTCGATTCTGGAATTTAACTCTGCAAGCTGTCTTTTGAGTAGTTCAGCCTGCTGTTTTAAACTGTTGATGCTTTCTTCGGGAGAAGGAGGCGGTATAGCTGGGCTTGATGCAAAGGGAACCTCAGAGGTAGGATCATAACCCATACCACGTCCCATTCCACGTCCTATACCTCGTCCCATGCCTCTACCCATGCCTCCACCCATTCCTCTTCCCATTCCAGAGCCAAAACCAGGGTTCATGGCTCCGCTGCCTTCCATACCAAAATGTGAGGGGACATTAGCCTGAGGAGTCTTCTGAAAGCGGCCGGATTTATACTGCTCGACAGCGTCCTTAATTGTTCCTGAAACACCGACGATCACATCCACTCCTGCTGCCTGGAGTGTCTGGAAAGCATTAGGCCCGCAGCTTCCAGTAAGCAGCGCTGTGGCCCCTTGATCCGCAATAAATTGAGCCGCTTGAATTCCTGCTCCGCTGGGAGAAGCTAAATTAGGATTTTCTAGAGCTTCAAACTCCATGGTGTCAGGATCGATAAATATGTAATAAGGGCTTCTCCCAAACCTTGGATCAATGGGATCTGAGAGATTTGGGCCAGAAGCAGTAAATGCGATTTTCATTCTTTTTCCTCCAATTCTTTAATTCTTTTTTCTATAGCATATAGTTGATCTTCCAGTTGTTCAGCTTCTACTTTCATGAAATTTAGTTCTTCCTTGGGAGTTAAAACCGACATTCCCCAAGGGTCATAAAGCGAAGTAAAACCAGGAAGAACTGGACTCTGCTTAGTTGAAAATGGTGTCTGAATTTGTGGTTTGATTGTAGTTGACTGTAGATGAGGAGGAATGCTGTACCTAACATATCGAGAGAAAAAATCCCTGTTTGAAAGGTTTCTTCTTCCACACCATCCTGGAGTAAAACCATATCTAATCCATCCAGGGAGACCTGTTATTTGATTTATCCATCTGTATCTATTTCTCATTCGGCCTCCTTCACTAAAATGTACAAAAAGTCTTTAAAATTCAAATTAATTATTTACTCCTCTTTTATGCATTAATCCATATAATAAGTGTCTCCAATTATCTAATACAATAGGATTGTTTATCTAACTAAAAATGAAAACCATTTTAATTAATAATATAAATCTATTTTCCGGGTCTGTCAATGTTTAATGAAAAAACGAGGATCAAGACAAAATAGAAATCCATTAACAGCAATAAATTTTCTCAAAACTCTCTTCTGTTGAATATAGATTTATGTTATTATTGGAAAACCTAAAATAAGGTCTGGAAATAATGAATTTAGTTGTCGCGAAGAATTTGAGAAAAGATTATAACACCGGGAAAGTCACGGTTCGCGCTCTGGAAGATGTAAGTTTTAATATATCACCGGGCTCCTTTGTCTCCTTTGTTGGTCCCTCAGGAAGCGGCAAAACCACACTGCTTAATCTGATCGGCTGCCTGGACCGGCCTACAGCAGGAACCCTCCATGTGGCCGGGACAGATGTTTCCCAACTCGGTAGAAAAAGCGGCGCCCTTTTCCGAGGGCAAAATATAGGATTTATTTTTCAGGATTTCAATCTCATTCCGGTTCTTTCTGTATATGAAAATGTCGAGTATCCTCTGGTTATGGTCAAGGGCGTTCATGTCAAGGAGAGCAGGAAAAGGGTCATGGAGCTTATTGAAACAGTAGGGATCGGCGCTGAAAGTAAAAAGTATCCTGATCAACTTTCCGGAGGGCAGAAACAGAGGGTGGCTGTGGCCAGAGCTTTGGTAACCTCCCCCAAACTCGTTCTGGCGGATGAACCTACCGCCAATCTGGATACTCAAACAGCCTCGATGATCATCAATTTAATGAAAAAAATGCGAGATGATCTAGGAACGACATTTGTTTTTTCTACCCATGATATTCGGATTGTAGACGCAGCCGAGGTTATACACACACTAAGAGATGGGAAGCTGCTTGATTCAAAGCAGAAAAACGCAGAAGAAAAGGAAGAGAAAAATGTTTAAACTGGTAAAAATCGCTCTCCGGAATCTTTTTCGCTACAAACGCCGAACAATACTCACCATGTCCTTAATTATGATTGGTGTGGCCTTTGTCTTGGTATTTATCAGTGTGACGGCTTCTTTTAAATCTTTGATGATCGGTGAGATAACGGATTCTATGCTGGGACACATCCAGATACATAAAAAAGGTTATGTCGCATCCATAGACAATCTTCCCCTAAATCTTAACCTTAATCAAAAAGCTTATAATAAAATAAAAGAGACACTTGATCAGACAACGGAAATAGAATCCCATTCTCCCCGGATCAAATTTGGCGGAGTATTCAGTAATTTTGTTGAATCCACCAATATCCGGCTCAATGCTGTTGATCCAGAGAACGAATTTGCCACAGTACCACTTTTGCCCTCGAGGATAATCAGCGGAGATGATACTATCGAGAAAGGAAAGATCCTAGTGCCTGAACTGCTCGCCAGAGGAATGAAAGCTGAAGTGGGAGATACTGTTGTGGTTATAGCTACCAATGAGGATGGTTCAGTGAATGGGTATCAATTTATTGTCGGAGGTATCCTGCGCAGTGTGACTGGTCCTGGGGGCAGGGATGGGTATATTCATATCGAAGATGGGCGTCAGGTCCTGCGGCTCGAGGAGCCTGAGGCCTCAGAAATTGCCGTCAGGCTTAAGAATTTTAATGACATTGATAAAGTGACAGCCCGCCTGGAAGAAATATTAGGAAAAGAGGTGAACCAACAGGGCAAGTCAGCTTTTGAGGTTCATTCCTGGGAGCAGTTGACACCCTTTTTTAACATTGTCCGGATGATCGATGTCATGACTTTTTTCATCCAGTTAATGCTGATCGCAGTTGTTTTAATCAGTGTTATGAATGTGATGCTCATGGCCGTCTATGAACGAACGAGGGAGATCGGAACCATTGCAGCCATAGGTACACTGCCGGGCAGGATCCTTTCCATGTTCGTTATCGAAGGCTTCAGCTTAGGGCTGATGGGAGCTGGTCTTGGTGCGGTCCTGGGCAGTCTGACTCTGTTCTTATTGAATGTTTTTAAAATAAGTTTTAATTTTGGGCGGCAGCAGAATTTGGTCCTTACCTCTAGTATTAATTTGAGCGATATTCTGACTGTGAGTCTGATTGTAGTGGCGGTGGCGGTTCTAGCCGGCTTACGACCTGCCTTTCATGCTTCACGGCTTGAACCGATCGAAGCCTTGCGCCATGTTTAAAAATAAGACGATTTGCTGAAAACGATCTTTTATATAGAGGTTCTCATGAGAATAAAATACCCTATGAACATGTTGATTAAATTACTTTTTTTGATTTTCTTTTTGATTTCAGTTCACGCTGATATTGGTTATGCTCAAGAATTGGAGGGAAATTTCCTGCTCGAACAACTTGACAGGAATATGACTCCGGAATCTTATGAGGCGTACCGCAAGCTGATAAATATTGAGCCCAATGGCCGGCAGAAAGAATTTGTGCTTTACACCGTTAAAAAGGGAGAAGATAAAGTTGCTGCCCTGTTCCTTTCCCCTGCCAGCGAAAAAGGGAGAAGCACCCTTAGGCTGGGTGAAAACATGTGGCTATATATACCCAATGTGGCTAAACCCATCCGGATTACCAGCCTTCAATCCGTAGTTGGCGGGGTTTTCAACAATGCAGACATCCTGCGTCTGGATTATGCGGCGGAATATTCTGTAGAAAGAACAGAAGAATTAGAGGAAGACTATATACTTTACTGCAAAGCTAAAACACGAACAGTTGCCTATGACCGGCTTAAGATTCTGGTAGAGAAAAAAAGACTGCTCCCGGTCCAGATAGACTGTATGACCGAGGCGGAAATGCTGATAAAAACACTCATTTTTAAGGAAGTAAAAGATTTTGGCGGAGGTATTGTCCGGCCTTCTGCGATAGAGACTGTAAGCCCGCTGTATAAAGGTTATAAATCCGTTATGATCTTTGCTGAGATTAAAGCCCGCGAGTTCAGCGATGAGGTATTCACTCTGACCTATATGCCTCAGCTTGAATCTATACGCCGGTAAAAATATTTTATAATTATCGTTTCAAGTATTGGCATCAAGGAAATCAGATGGCGGTAATAAGGTTACACAAAATCCACACTTGCCATTTTCTATTTTTTGTTTTATTGGTGATCTGCATGCCTGCTATCGCTCAAGGGCAAGAGTATGAATTCAATCTGGATGAATTCAAACAAAAGGCTTTCTCTTTGGCTGGATATATGGAATTCCGTCCTTCTTTGTCGTGGCTTGATCCGGATGCCGCTTTCTACAGACTCAGATACTATGATACCGGCAAAGAGAAAATAAGCGGAGAAGGTTATTTAGCTTTACTGGCTGGTCTTACTTACCGTAAAGGAATCTTTGAAGCCTTCCTGGAGCCTTTTTTAGATTATGTGGTTTCGCCTTATGAAACAAAGGCAGGGATAAGCCTGTTTCAGGGTTATCTATCTTTTAAGCAGTCGGAGTCAATGACTTTTTATGTGGGGAAAAGGACGCTTCGATGGGGAAAGGGGTATGCCTGGAGCCCGGTTGCTCTGGTTGAGCGCCAGAAAAATCCCAACGAACCTGATCTTGCCCGGGAAGGCTATTGGATGATAACGGCTGATTATACCAAAAGCTTTTCAGGGAGCCTAAAGACTGTCTCGCTTACACCTGTGATCATTCCTGTGTCGCAATCGATCAATCAGGCCCTGAGCAAAAAAACAGGAATGAATTTTGCTGGAAAGATCTATTTTTTATTCTTGGATACGGATATCGATCTGGTTTTTTTAACCGGAAGAAGCCAGCCTCTCCGGCTGGGTCTTGATTTTTCCCGGAACCTCCGTTCCAACTGGGAGATCCACGGGGAGATCTCCTGTTTCCAGGATTTAGAAAGGAAGATAGTATTAAATAACGGAAATATTCAGACCGAGATCTTTAATGCCTTCAGATATCTTCTCGGGATGCGCTATCTTACCGAAGCAGAAACCACTTATATCCTGGAGTACTATCATAACGGAGCCGGTTCCGATAAAGATGAATTCAGTGATTTTTATTCTTTTGTAGATATTGGTTATGACAGATACATTCTTTCTGGAGATGCTGGTCAGATAAAGGAAGCGGCTTCACTCAGCACCTACCAGGGGTTTACTCCGATGACGAACTACCTTTTCTTAAGGATAATGCAGAAAGACGCTTTTGGGATGCTTTATTTCACCCCTGCTGTCACCACGATCGTCAATCTTTTGGATGGCAGTGCCTCCATCGCCCCTGAATTGACCTATAAAGGATTCACGAATTTGGAGTTACGAATTAAAGCAGCGGTCCTCTTAGGGGGGACCGGAAAGGAATTTGGTGAAAAGCCGAATCGCTGGCGGCTGGAGCTACGTGCTAGATATTACTTTTAAATATCTGAATTACCAGTAAAATAGGCCGATCCATATTTTGAATAATTCAGGCTAATTTGTATATGTGTGTTTTATGTTGATTTGAAATATTCATAAAAATTGCTACTTCTCCAGGACATGGGCGATGGCTTCTTCGACGGTTCCGGTGAATGAAACAAAAGCGATTTCAAAATCTTCAAGAGCCCTTGCCATATTATTCCCGATGTTTCCTGCGACAAAAATAGTTATCTTTTTCTCGGCAAGGAATTCAGCGCTTTTTGCCCCGGCTTGGCTTCGTTCTTGATAAAAAGGATTTTCAAGGGCCTCTATAAGTTCACCTTTATCATCAAATAAAATCAGCCATTGAGCGCGTCCGCCTTGAGATTCCACCTGAGAGTCGATTGTTTCACCCTTTGCGGCGATAGCGATTTTATTCGGTTTATTTTCATGTCCATTAAGGATAAAAAAACCGGCTGCCAATAAAAGACTGAAGATCAAGATTTTTTTGTTTATTGTTTTCATAATCATTCCTCGACATTTTTAATATGAATATACCGCTTTCCCAAATTTTATTCAAATACTAAACACTCTGACCAGCCTCAGCGCTTGAATAATCGAGGCATGCAGTTATAATTGATGTAGTACTTATCAAAAGGATTAGAAAAAAGGAGGAGATATGAAAAGAATGGCATCGGTAGGGCTAGTAATAACTCTATTTTTATTTTTGATCAGCTGTGTACCGGGTCCCAACGACCTTGAGAAAACACCTAATGATGAGGGCAAGGTCGCCGGATTCTTGGAAGGTATATGGCAGGGTTTGATCGCACCTATTACGTTTATAATCTCCATATTTTCCAAAAGTGTCCATTTCTATGAGGTTCATAACAATGGGTTCTGGTATAATTTCGGCTTTGTGCTGGGTGCCGGACTTTTCTTCAGCGGAGGGATTTTCGGCCGAACCAGAACCAAAAAAATGAAATGTAAATAAGGGCAGCCAATCTGTTTATTTATCAGTTTATTTCTCCATTTCTAAATACAATTTATATTTCTTTTTATAGTCCTTGTAGTTTCCTTAATTTATTCTCCAGTACTGGCCAAAAAGTATTCCACTTCAACCGTAATAAAGAATGTAATTGTTAATGGAGATACAGAGCATGACATCACACTTCCCTGGGGTGTTTTAGTCTCAGGGAAAGTTACTGATAGTAAGGGAAATCCAGTAAAAGATGTGGTTGTAAATGCCATCGGGAAGGATTTCCTTATGCAAAGTACTACCGCAACCGACAATAAAGGGAATTATAAACTCTCATTACTAAAAGGTACTTACACGTTTACATTCACTCCCCCTTCAAATCAATCAAGGACCGCCTATAAGAGCATAGAAAAAGAGACCGTTAATAATGATAAAACATTGAATGTGTCTCTACCTGATGGAGTTTTTTTATCTGGTAATCTGATGGATTACCAGAATCAACCTGTTACTGATAGCATAGTTTATGCGAGAAGACTATCGGATGATTTGTTATTTACTTGTTTTCCTAACCCGGTAACAGGCCAATTTATGGAGGCACTTCTGGCAGGGGAATACGACATAACTGCAGTTCGGTCTTCATGTGTTAATAATCCATATATTCCTTTCCGTAAACATACAAATTTAAGCGTGGGTAAAAAAAATATTCAAAATGATACTCAACTTGATGATATAAAAATGCCTCAAGGGGTAGTTTTGCAGGGATCTATAAAAGACAAAAACAATCAGACGATAGTTGCGATTATTACTATTTTAAACCTAAAAGATTTAAAAGCTAAGAGTCCTTGGGTGGGAGCTCAAAAAGCATCGAATTCAATCATAGAACCAGCCTATAAAGCTGCTCTTCAGAAAAAAAATAAATATGCCCTCCAGGTAGTACCAGTCCATGGAGAAGGAGCATATAATAGTGAAGTAAACCCAAGGGCCACTATTAAAATTATAAAAAAAGTAAAGATAAAGAAAAAAGATAGTACTTTTAATATTACTGTGGAAGATGGGAAAATCCTTTCTGGTACAATTAAGGATAAGGCTGGAAAGATTGTACAAAATGCGATAGTAATTATAACTAATATGAAAAAAGCGAAAGATTTTTTTAAATCAAAAGGAGTCATAATAGTAACTGTATCAGACAAGAACGGGAAATATTCTTATCCGCTTCTTAAAGGAAAATATAGCATTGCTGTTTATCCTCCCCCAATAGATCAAGATGAGTTAGAAATAGATAAATATAAGCTAGATTTTTATCCGGAAGGGAAGGGTATTCAGGATTACCTGATGCGCTTTTTAAGCGGGATCAGAATTAATTCGATGAGAGAATATTTCAGTAAGTAATTAACTCTTTCCCATATATGACCTTCAATTTGTGAAGCCGTAAGCCGGCTAGACAGAAAAGAAAATTATTTATTAAAGAACTGCTGAGCTTCGTGAATACACGATTGTTAGCTTGTTTTTTATCTGAGGCTATTATTTAATGAGAATATGTTGCCTGAATCATCAAGTGAAAAGATAGAAATAAAAGATCTCCTGCTTTCTGAGCTTGCAGATATATTTGAAACATGGGGGGAACCGAAGTGGCGAGCATCCCAGGTATTTGCCTGGATTTATCAAAGGGCGGCCCAGGTTTTTGATAAAATGACCGATCTGCCCGCTTCTCTCCGAGAACAAATGAATGAGCATTTCAAATCATTCAATCCATATCTTGAAGAAAAACTTATCTCGGCTGGTGGTACTCAAAAATTCCTTTTTGAATTGGAAGATGGACGGTTGATCGAATCTGTATATATTCCTGCTGGCAGGAGAAATACGATCTGTATTTCGACTCAAGTAGGCTGTAAATTTGCCTGCGTATTTTGTGCCTCTGGGCTAGGGGGATTCAAACGGGATCTTCACCCATCTGAGATACTGGGGCAGATCCTTTACTTGCGTGATGTTTTGGACTTATCCTTAACCAACTATGTGTTCATGGGAATGGGTGAACCGCTTGATAATTTCAAGGCCTTATCACGTGCGATTCTGGTGATGAATTCAGAAAATGGGATGAAAATTGCTGCCCGCAGGATAACGGTTTCAACCTGTGGGATCATACCTGGAATTATTGCTCTAAAGAATTTAAGGCTGCAAATCAATCTCTCTTTATCCCTTCATGCTGTTCGAAATGAACTGCGTTCCAAACTTATACCCATAAATAAAAAATATCCGATCGAAAAGTTACTTAAAGTTTGTGAAGAATATATTGATGCTGTCGGCCGCATGATCACGCTTGAATACATTCTCCTTGAAGGAGTCAATGATAACAAAAGGGATGCAGAAGAATTGGCGAAGATCGCCCGAAGGCTTCATGCTAAGATAAATTTGATTCCATACAGCCCGGTCAAAGGCCTTAATTTTATTTCGCCTAAAAAGGAAAGTATTCAGAGATTTAAGGAAATTCTAAGTGATAAACAGGCGCAGGTTACATTGCGCCATTCCAAAGGAAGTGATATCCAGGCAGCCTGTGGTCAATTGGCTGGCTGCCGGTCCAAATGTTAGTTTTTGACATGTAAAAAATTCCCCCCTTAAATCACCCTAAAGGGTGATATCAAAAAAGGGAATAAATCAATATCATATTATTGGTATTAATTTATTAAGTATTTTAACCCGGGGTAAAGAGGAAGATCAAAGTGAGCGGTTTAATGATATGAAAAAAAAGTTTTCAATTCTAGCGGGATGTTTTATTTTTTTTCTAACCGGGATTTCTCAGTTATATTCTCAAGATTATAAGGTAATTGTTAATCGAGATAATCCAATCAGTAAGTTGAAAAGATCGATTATATCAGATTTGTTTTTAAAGAAATTGGATAATTTTACAGACGGTACGAAAGCTATGCCGGTAGACCTTATTCCCAGTCATCCGATTCGTGGAAAATTCTCAGATAAAATCCATAAAAAAAGAATAAGGGCTATCGAAGCTTACTGGCAGCAGCAGATATTTAGTGGCCAAGGGGTACCTCCCCCAGTTAAAAATACAGAAGATGAGGTTATTGAATACGTTACGAATAATCTCGGTGCTATTGGTTATGTTTCGGTTTCTATTGCTGCGCCAGGCGTAAAAGAAATAGAAGTTGATTAGAATTTTATTGGGTAAAAAATTATTTTTTTTCTGATCTCCAATACATACGAAGGCCATCTTCTCCAACATTATAGTAATTTTCAATCAGAAATTCCTCATTAAAACCTAATCCTTTATAGAATGAGATCAAAGCTGAATTCTGAGCCCTTGCAATCAGCTTTATGTAGGGAAAGCTCTCCATGATCTTTCTCATGAGGAGTTTTCCATATCCATGTTTTCGATAAGGATCTGATATGACGATGTCTTGAAGTTCGACAAATCCTCTGATTTTATCTTCTTCAACAAAGGCATATCCAACTATTGTAGAATTGTTTTCGATTAGAATGTAGCATTCAGTGGAGTTTTTAAGCAGATCAATAATTCCTGGAGAGCTATTCCAGGCTTGATCATGGATCTTTATAATCTCTCTCAATTCTTTTAAAGCGGAAATAGTTTTTATCTGAGCAGGCATTTCATAATCCCTTGTACAGTGAATTTGGATTAATGGTGTTAGGATCATTATAATCCAGATAATAATATGAAGATTCCATGTTGATAAATTTCTTCTTGTAATCTGAAATGCATGAACTGAGGTCAATATAACGTATCCCTAAGGAGCGGGCGACTTCCATATTTTTTAAGATCGCGAAAATTCCTAGGCCTCTCCAATTTTGCTCTTCCCGGCAATCTCGGAGACAAAGATAATCATCCATCCGATTATCTTCTCTTCTGACAGAAAAATTGGCAGCAACCAGTCTTTTATTAAGATAAAAATACAGGGCGGTTAGTTTACCCATTTCACTGGCTCGATCCATAAGCATAAGAGTACAGTAGGTTTTATCCCGGCTGTACCGGTAATAAGATCTGTCTATAGTTCCGTTCTTTGTCAACCAATAATTCAGTTGTATCCTTAGGATCTCTTTAATTTCCTCCCAGTGCACACGATTATCGATTTCTACTCTAATGTCACTGTTAATTTGCAGGGTGTGTTTCAGATTATGCCTTGATTTCTTTTTAAGCGATTGGAAGTATGTTTCTTGATTCTCTTTGATATCGATCACTCCTCCGATACCTAGGCTGAAAGGAGTTTTGTCTATCGGAACATAAAAACAGCTGAGGTCGTCGCTGAAATGGGGGGGTAGGAACTGAATATTTTGCCTAATTTTTTCTGGGGGGCAGAAAAATTCTCTGCCGATTATTAGATCATCGCTTAAACTCCACCGGGTTGTGCCGAAAGGATCTGAATCAGATCGGGTAAAAGGAAATACCCCCGTGCATTTGTTTCCCTCCATGGCAGCAATTATGCGGAGATGATACCTTCGGGGTTTGTGGAAATTATCCCATATAAGTTTGTGTGCAGTCCAATCAAAGGTTAGCTCATCTGATTTATATGTTTGATTTAATTCTAACCAGAAGGGGATAACATCTTCATAATGATCAAATTGAAAATAATAAGGATCTCGGTTAAGATCAAAATTTACTTTGGATATTGATTCAACTCTCAATAATTTTCTCCATATGATTTTAATTAGGATCTCTCATTCATATTTGTTTTCTGCCTAAAATATTAGATAGAAGGAAAAAAATGAAAGAGAGTAGGGTTGATTGAATTTAGGCCCCAGGGGCCCAAATTGGGCGACGACGGATCTTCAGGGTTTGTTGATTTGTTCATGAAAATTCCCCCTTAGATAGATTCTATCCAGTTGTTCCAAAACGAGGAATATTTCTTGCTTTTCTTAGTGAACATCTTTCTGTCCAACTGAAAGAAATTTTAATCCTATTTGACTTAAATATCAAGTGAATTTTATGAGAAATTTTGTGGAAAGTTGCTCAATGTTCGATTGAGAGTATTAAATTGAACTATCGTAATTTAAAATTTCGGTATATACTAAATAATAATATATAAAAGGATGGAGGTATGAAAAATAAATGGATAGGAATCTTTTGCATTTTTATCTTTTGTACATCCAATCTGAAAGGAATTCAGGTTTCCTTCAAAGCGGCGTATTCATTTTATTGGGGTGAACAAAAGGAGGAGGGTTGGTTTAGTACTACCAATTATTTTTTAAAAGATATCATCCCCCAAGGAAAGATTCAGGCTGGCGGTGATCTATCACTGGATATTGTCTTCCAATTTCATAAGAATCTATCTTTATCTATGGGAGGCGAGTATATTTCAAGACCCTTTGATGGAAGCCAAGGAGAGTTTACATTTCCAAATTCAAGTGAAATGCAAGGGACTGCCCTCTATACGCCGGTTATGGACACAATTATATATGGCTTTCCTGTTTCTTTGACCTTCACATACCATTTAATAGCCGCAGTGTATTTTAAATTGTTTGGAGGAGGAGCCTACTATTTTGGAAAATTAATCTGTAATGGATCCAGAGTTGAATTTCCTGACCAAAGACGTACAAATCTCAATTGGCCTTATATAGGATTACATTATGAAACAAAAATTAAATCAACAGGATATCATGTCGGTACAGGTTTTGATGTTGGAGTGTCTGATAAAGCCTTTCTTTTTTTGGATATGTTGTATCGTTTTCTTGAATTTGAAGATTTCGATACCTATAGTGTTCTTCAAGTAACACCAATGAATCCCAATCCATCAGAACCAATGGAAAAATTTGGGCTGGGAACAACTTTTCTTTATCTTTATAGAATGGGTGGGGAAGAAGCAATGGGAGAGATGGATTATCGGATTTCCAAACTTGATATGTCTGGACTTGCAGTCAGAATCGGGCTGCGTTTCGGTTTTTAAAATTTGGTTAAATAAAAAAAAGAACACCTGTAATTTTTCTATTTCGTCCATTTATTTACTAGGAATTGTAAATAACTAGAGTAAGAAAGTAATGGGTGAACCCATTCCTTAATGTTTCAAGTCATAAAATACTTTTTATGATAACCGCTAATCCTGCCAACCCCGATACCGATAAGATCGCAGGTCTCATGAGACCTTTATCTAAAATACTAGCTGTTTTCCTTGATATCAAGAAACCAATAATGATTCCCGGCATTAAAATTAAGGCAAGTTTAAGCTCTAAAAGAGCAAACCGGCCGATCACCATTAATGAAATAAGTGATATGATTGTACCGAATACAAAAATTGATGATAATGTTCCCCTTATTTTTGGTCCTTTTTGATCTTGATAAACAAGACCCATAGGTGCTCCTCCGATAGCTGAGGTTGTCCCCATCAGTCCGGAAAAAACTCCTGCAGTCAGGAGTGAAATTGGGGAAACCTTGGGATGAATCCCAGAAACACTGATTATGATTGCTAGAAGGACCATGGATCCGAATAAAAGGGAAAGGTTTTCCTTAGGAATCATTACAAGAATAGCGGCCCCAAAAATAGTCCCGGCTAAGCGCCCTGGGATCGCCCAGATGACTCCCTGAGCATGAATTGAGTGTTGATCTCGCCATGTCATCATCGAAGTCAAGACAAGTGCTGAAAGTAAAAGAGGACCAGGAATAAAGTTGGGATCGATCAGAGCCAGCAGTGGAACAGCTAAAGGCCCTAATCCGAAACCGATAGAACTTTGCAGCAATGTTCCTGAAAATACAATGAGAAAAACAAGAAGTATCTGAAGAAATCCTAGAGGAAGTTCCATAATCGGAACATTATACTTTTTTTTGAATTGGAAAAAAAGAGGAATTCCCCCATTTTTCGGGAATGAGGGTGCTATTTTGGATAAGAACTGGCCAGGGAACGAGTATATTCAATCGTATCCAGCATCGATCCGGTAGTTACGGAAGGAGATAACGCAACCAATCTTAATACTACTCGATCTCCTAAAGAAGTAAGTGAAAGTGAACGTTCTCCTTCTTTTTTGGTTGATTCAAATATAAACCTTTGCAGATCATTCAACTTTTCAGAGGGAAAAGAATGAGGAAGAATACGATAACAAAGTATGCCTAATTCAGGCTTGAGGCAGACTTCGACATCCTTATAGTTTTTTAGCTCATTTACCAGGCCTTCAATTGCATTGAGCGGAGCTCTGAGTCTTTCTCTTAAACGGGTTAGCCCTAGGTGACGGATGGATGTGACAAGAGGCAGAACTGAGAATGGTCGGGTCGAGGGAGGTGATTTAAGCCCGGGATTGGGTTCTGAGTCATCCGGCCGGTTAAAATAATTGCCATAAACCGCCATCCTGTTAAAATCTTGCTTTTTCCGAACAAATAAAAGGCTGTTTGGAATTGGGACACCCATTTGTTTGTGCGGATCCCAGCATAAAGAGTCGGCCTTTTCTATTCCTCTAAAAAGTCTGTGTTTTTCAGGAAGGAAATTAAAGGATAAACCATAAGCCCCATCCACATGGGTCCAGATGTCATTATCTCTGCCGAGCTCAGTGATTTGTTGGATAGGATCAACTGAGCCCGTAGAAGTGGTCCCAGCAGTTGCGACAATACAGAAAATGTCTTTTTCTGAACTGTTTTTTTTGATGTAGGTAGTGAGCTTATTTATGTCGAGTTTCCTTTTATCATCTACCGGCAGAGTTATCAAGGCTTGATCTCCTAAACCTAAGATTCGGACTGCATGCTTCAGGGAAAAATGCACATCTTCAGAGGCAATAACGGCTAATCTATGGGATTGGGAAAAACCGGTCAATCCGACTTTACTTAGATTAAAACCAGCCTGTTCCGCTTTTCGGTGTAAAGCCATATATAGCGCCTGCTGATTGGCATAAGTTCCGCAGTACATAAAAGTGCCGTCTGACTGGTGGGGAAGATTGAATAAACGGCACAGAACTTTGATGCATAATTCCTCCAGCATAACTCCACCTGGGGATACCAGCCAATTGGTTACACCCTGATTGTAGTGAAGGGCGATCCTGGCTCCAACTTCAGCTCCTTCCTCTGGAAATGAGTTATATAAAGAATGAAATTCAGGCCGGCCGTATTCAACAAGATGGGGGATAAGTTTTTTTTCGATCAGATCAGTAAGGTCATCTATCGGCATTCCTTTATCTTGGAATTGTAACAGAGGTTCTAGATCAGCCGCTATTGTCTCTGGGGTTGCCCCTGAGTATAAGGGTTTCGTGTATTTTTTATTCATAAACGATACACCACCGGTTTATTTACATGTAAGAGTTACCTTGTTTTCCACTAATTATTTATTCCTTATTATTTTCCAGTACTCTCTTAGTTTCCAGGGCTATCTTTTTTTCTTCATTAGTTGGGATCACGAGAACCTTTACCGGACTTGAATCGGTGCTGATCGCTCTTATTTCTTTACTCCGCACTTTGTTTTTAGCTTCATCAAGGAGGATCCCTAAATTCTCCAGGTTTTGGCAGCATCGGCCACGGATCAAGGAAGAATTTTCTCCAATGCCGGCAGTAAAGATGATGCAATCTAAATGTCCCAATACTGCGAAATAGGCCCCGATATATTTCTTTATTCGATGACAGTATACATCTAAAGCGAGCTGTGCTTTTTGGTCCCCGGAATTAGCTTTTTCTTCTACTTCACGCATATCATTTGTCCCGCATAAGCCTTTGAGGCCGCTCTCTTTGTTTAAGAGTTTATCAATGTCTTTGAGGGACATATTCAAGTTGTCCGCTAGGAAAAAGGGAAGTGCGGGATCGACATCCCCGGAACGTGTCCCCATAACCAATCCTTCCAGAGGAGTCATTCCCATAGAAGTATCTATACTGTGTCCGTTTTTTATTGCTGCCATACTGGCGCCATTGCCCAAATGAATGGTGATCATATTCAATTCAGATAAAGGCCGTCCCAAAAATACAGCGGCTTCCTCTGCAACATAAGAATGCGATGTTCCATGGAATCCGTAACGCCTGATTCTATTCTTCGAGTACAGATGATAGGGCAGGGCATAGAGATATGCATATGCCGGAATTGTCTGGTGGAAAGCAGTATCAAATACCGCAACTTGGGGTGCTTCGGGAAAGATAGCCATTGAGATCTCTAGACCGGTCAGATTAGATGGGTTGTGTAGCGGTGCCAGAGGAATGTTTTCTTTTATTGCCGTCAATACTTTTTTATCCACTATAGTTGATGACTGAAAAGATTCCCCTCCATGGACTACTCGGTGACCGATCGCAGTAATCTCTTTTTTATCTTTTATGACTCCATAGTCTTTATCTGTTAGAAGTTTGACTATCCTTGCTAGTCCTTCTTCATGATCTGCGATTCTTTTTTTCTCAACTTTTTGTTTTTTATCTCCATTGTTATCAATGACCGAATGAGTAAGGATACTAGTGGATTCACCGATTTTTTCGGCAAGGCCAGAGGTCAATGCCTTGTTTATTTGCATATCAAATAATTGGTATTTTATAGAAGAACTACCGGTATTAATGACTAAGATTTTCATGATCAACCTTCTTTTGGGAAATATTCAGTCCAGTTTCTTTTCAGATTGAGCCTGAATAGCAGTGATGGCTATTGTGTTGACTATGTCTGTAATTGTACAACCTCGACTTAGATCGTTAACGGGTTTATTTAGACCTTGGATTACAGGACCGATAGCCACCGCTCCAGCCGATCGTTGGACTGCTTTATAGGTATTATTTCCAGTGTTTAAATCCGGGAAAATATAGACCGTTGCCCTGCCCGCAACCTCACTTTTTGGCATCTTTGTCTTGGCAACGATGGGATCTACAGCAGCGTCGTACTGGAGAGGGCCTTCGATCTGGAGTCCGGGATAGATTTCTTTGGCCCTTTGCTTTGCGATTTTAGTCGCTTCTTTTACTTTTTCAACCTCATCTCCAACCCCTGACTCTCCAGTTGAATAAGAGAGCATGGCGACCCTTGGTTCTATGCCGAATACTTTTGCGGTCTGAGCTGAACTGATGGCTATCTCTGCCAGCTCTTGGGCATTTGGATCGGGATTGACAGCACAGTCACCATAGACTAAAACCCTATCTTCCAAACACATAAAAAAGATACTGGAAATAATACTGAAACCTTTTTTGGCTTTTATGAATTCAAAAGCCGGCCTGAGAGTGTTCCGGGTAGTAGTTATCGAGCCTGATACCATCCCATTGGCATGCCCTTTGTAGACCATCATGGATCCATAATAATTAGGATCAGTCATACTATCCAGGGCATTGGACATGGTGAGTCCTTTGTGTTTTCTTAACTCGTAGTAGGTATTAGCATAGTTCTTATAGTTTGGTGAGTTTTGGATCTCAATGATATTTATACTATTAAAATTCAATCCGAGACTCAAAATCCTCTCCTTGATATTTTTCTCTCTTCCGATCAGGGTGATATCAACTACGTCACGGCGGCGCAGTATTTCACTGGCGCGTAAAATCCTTTCTTCTTCACCTTCAGGAAGTACTATGTGCTGTTTCTGGGCCCGGGCTTTTTGAATGAGTCTGTATTCGAACATCTTTGGGGTAATAATGGTGATCTTTGTCTGAATGATTTTTTCCCGCAGCTCAGGAATATTGATATTCTTTTCAAATAAACCCAAAGCTTGATTCACTTTCTGGGTATCTTCGGGATCAATGATTGTTTGGATATTGGAGGCCTTGACAGCGGCCTCAAAGGTATTGTCCTGAACACTTAGAATAGGAATACTGTCTGCGATCCCGTCGATCAGGTTAATTACTGAATCTTCAGGAATCAAGCCTCCGGTGAGCAGAAGTCCGGAAATTTTTGGCATGGAAGATGAGTTTAAGGCTAAAAGACAAGCGGAAATGACATCAGCCCGGTCACCTGGTGTTATGACAAGGGCACCCTTGGTTATGCGTGTCAATACATTTCGCAGCTGCATGGCTGCTACTCCCAGGCTTTCTACGTGCATATTTAATCTATTCCAACCGTAGAGTACTTTTGCATTCAATCCGTCAGCTATTTCTTTTAGAGTGGGGTCGGCGAGAAATTTGAGGTTGGGTAGATAATAAATTAATTGGTTTTGAGCTAGTTCGTTTTTTCTGAGATTGCTTTTGATCTCCTCACCATGCTCTGTTCTGTTGATAATGGTAGCTACCACATTACTTCCTTTTTCAGAGAGAGAGCCCAGGGATAATTCGATCGCGTCAAGAATTTCTTCTGGACTTTTATTATATCCGGAGGCTACCAGCAAGACAGGGGAGGCTAGATTGTTGGCAATATCGGCATTAATGTCAAATTCAAATGCTGAAGTGGACCCTTCAAAATCTGTGCCCTCACAAAGCACAAAATCATATTTGTTTTCTAAATTTTTGTATTTGTTGACAATGCCCTCTAAGAGATATTCATATTTTCCTGTTGAGATAAGATCATTGGCTTCTGCAGTAGTGAAGGCGTACATGTCTTCATAAGGGATGTCCAGATTATAGTAGGATGAAATAAGATTGATATCATGGTCTTTTTCATCAGAATCATTATTAATCGTGATAAGGGGTCTGAAGAAGGCGACTTTTTTTACGTTTCGCAGCAGCATCTCCATGAGCCCCAGGGAAATAACGGATTTGCCGCTTTTACTTTCGGTAGCGGTTACATATAAATTTTCTGCCATAATAAGTGCTCCGATAGATAATATGATGGTTTAAATTCTAAAATTATCCTTCTTTTGCTATCTCAAACCTTAATTATTTTATATCTTTAATTATAAATTATATTTGAAAACCTGTAAAGATTACCCCTCTGATTAATTCCATAACATCATCCACCCCCGTGGATTAAATGCTAAAATAACATAGGTTGAACATATTGTCAATCGAGTTACTGGCTGAAGGGCTCCCAATTTTATGGGTCACGGATCATAAGGACGGAAAAGGATGCTCACAGCACTTTCCTCGAATTTCACTCGGGGAACCATGCCCGTGCTGGTGGGGAATTAAATTTGATCAGGTGTTTTATAATCATAGCATTCGAAAGGAATTCCCAGTTCTTCTGCCACGGCTTTTAGATCGGCTAAATAATCCCCAACAACTGTAATGGGATGATTTGAGTTGATCTTTTTTTCAATATCTCCGCAAAGCTTTATGTGCCATTGCGGCCAATCAGGACTGCAGTTTTTTGACCGTTGTTCCCATTCTTCATCAGTAGGGATGTCTGTAATCCCTCGCCCCGCACAAAGGTAGAGCTGGTGGTTGCGATAAGAAAACCGGGCCCACGTAACCACACCAGGTATTCTGGCGATAACAGTACTGGTTCCTCCGCCTTGCTTAAAATACATATAGGTTTGTCTTTCAGACCAAGCCCCTTTTAGGGAGTCGTGGCTGCCGAATGCAAAGTAAGGAGCAAGAGCCCCTGAATTAACGAACCAATAGAGTCCCTGTTTGGAGTCCCAATAGCGAAGGTCGTTGAAACCCACGGGATCGCCTCCGTTCAATAATTTAAGGACCTGCATGGTAACCGCCGCTCCGTCGTCGGCTTCAGTGGCCGCTACAATAGTCTTCCCGTTGGAATCGGGCCTTAGTCGGTTATTCAATAGTCCTAAAGTTAGATCGGTTGCCGGATAATGTTCGATCCAATCCAATTGGTCCTGAACTCCAATAAAATCTAGACCGAATTGTTCTATTAATTGGATTAGAGCGTAGTAGACTTTCATTTGAAAAATGACCATTTCATAGGTCAATTCTGTTTTTGGGTCTTTTCCAAATCGGATATCCATTCCTTTTTTGATCAAGAAATTTAGAGCCTCTTCTGCTTTTTTGTCAGGGATGTTTTCTGTCATTTTTAGGACACGGAGGCCGTCAAAACCTTCACGAGCGACACCAAAATAGCGCAAAAAATCAGCTTCGCTGATTTTATTCCACATTTGCATGGATCTGGGCCCTATGGCTCCATAGATCGAGCCGCTAAGTTTATTGACGACAGCTTTTGCTTTGGTGCGATGCTGAGCGCTGATAGGGATCTCAATAGTTTGAGGATAGTCGGGAGAATAGCTTCCCTTTTCTAGGAATGATTGGATGGCATTATAATATTTATCATGGTCTTCAAAATTTTCCACAAAGAGACGGCCGGTTTTAATATTCATTTGGGCTAAGCCTGATAGTGCAGCCAATAATCCTACTGCCCCTGGGTAATTGGATAGGGCACTTCCCAGCATCAATTTGGGCAGTTCCTCCGGAAGCTGCCACATGGGACTTACAGAAAAGTCAGGATATGCCCATCCTCCCATAAAGTTGATAAATCTAGAACCCTTGGCTTTTTTTATGACAGTTAAGCCTTCGGAAACACTGGAAATAGGTTTTTCCGGATTCAATATATGGCTTTTCCAACCACACGTTTCGATTACCTGAAGCAGATGATGGAGTTGTTTTATAGTCACAGGCCAGACTTCTGCATTCGGTTCATCCCGGCTGTCTAAAGGAAGGTAAAT
>CAZLBV010000212.1:0-10859 GCA_964557845.1 uncultured Eubacteriales bacterium
TCATCTTATTTCTCATCATGGCTGGGTCCGCTATTTTTGTTGTCTTCGTCATCAGTCCCAAATTAAGGAAGAAACCTACAGTCTCTATCGATCCACATAAAAGGGAACTGACCAAAAATGAGCTGTCCGCATACGATGGTAAGGAAGGAAATCCAGTATATATTGCCTTTAAAAATCGGATCTATGATGCCAGCCGCAGCCCCTTTTGGAAAGATGGAACCCATTTTGGTAAACATAATGCCGGGATCGATCTCACAGATCAGCTGCAGCAGGCCCCCCACGGCGAGGAAAAAATAAAAAATCTGGTTCCGGTAGGAGAATTGATCTCTTCAAAAGACGATGAATCCTTCCCGGTCCCAAAAAAAATATTTTTCATTATCGCTTATATGAATCTTGGCCTGGTTATTTTGATCATTCTTATTCTCGCACTCTGGCGCTGGTTGTGATCGACCTACTCAGTCCTTTCGTTTTTCCAGTTTGATAACAAAGATATTTTTCGTATCCGGGCAAACCTTGAAATTCTCATTAACAGGTAATCCTAATATCCAAACGATCTCATCACCTGAAAGAAAAACAGGAAGCCTGTTTCTATCCGGCAACGGTATCTTCTTAGCGCGCATGATCTCTTTAACCTTCTTTTTCCCCGGAGCACCTAGATGCCGGTATTTATCACCTTTCCTTCTGTTTCGAACTATGAGTGGAAATTTAAGCCGGTCATAATCCATTTGGACACCGGAACTGTCATCTCCGAGGACAAAGACAGTTTTCATCTTTTTCTGGGTCTCCTCTTTTTCTTTTTTCACATTGATCTTCGATCCCGAAAAAACCAGTTCAGCTTCTTCCAGTTCTAAGACCGTTTTACCATCCCACTTAAGCTCATATTGTATATTTGGAAGTTCTTCCTGTTTTAAAAACAATAAGTTTTTTTCCCTTCGCAAAACCAAACCGTCTTTTACATATACTTCCTTTCCTTCTTTTAAAAACATAAGTGTTTCTATATCTTCAAAATCAATTCCCCGTAGATCACCCTTCAATTCCTTAATGGCTTTTCTTAGAACTCTCCGGGCTAAACCTAAAGGCAGGGAATTTAATATGGTGAAATCCAATTTTAGATCCCCATTTTCCTGCTTGACGGCTTTTGTAAAATTTTCCTCTGTCAACTCCTCTAATACAGCTTCCTCTTCCTGGAGCAAAAATGACAGCCGGCTAACCCGAAAGGCTATATTTGGATCGAAATTGTTGCGAATGAACGGAAGCAGATCCAGCCGGATTTTATTCCGGAAAAACCTACGATCGAAATTGGTCTGATCCAATCTGTATTCCAGTCCTCTTTTATCCAAATAGTCCTCTATCTCTTCTTTTTCCAACTCAAGGAGAGGCCTAACTATTAAGCCATCGACAATAGGATAAATACTTGTAAGTCCGCTGCGGCCGCTCCCCCGGAATAAACGAATGAAAAAAGTCTCGGCTTGATCTGTCATGTTGTGGCCTGTAGCGATCCTGGTACATCCGGTCTCAACCGCAGTTTTTTCAAGGAATTGATATCTCAGTATTCTGGCCGCTTCTTCTTGATTCATTTTATGGGCCTGTGCATATACCAACACATCTTCGGAGCCTAAAAAAAGGGGGAGAGAAAGCTTTTCAGCAACTTCATGAGCGAACCATTCATCATCCTCAGCTTCTTTTCTTAACTTATGATTGAAATGACCCAAAGATAGCTCTAAATTCCATTCCTCATGAACTTCAAGGAGCAGATCTAATAAGCAGACTGAGTCCGGCCCTCCAGAAAACGCGACCATCACCCTATCCCCTGGAGTAAAAAGTCCGAATTTTAGAACGGTTTTTTTAAATTTATCTAAGATCATGATAGGCAGCCTTAGTTTGAGAAAACATTGATAATAGAATAAAAAAAACAGTTATTTGGAAAGTGCTGCATTCTCCCTTATCCCTTGATATTCAAAATGGCGGTGGAGGGATTCGAACCCCCGACACTACGGATATGAGCCGTATGCTCTAACCGCCTGAGCTACACCGCCGGGTGAAAAAAATTCTATCCGAAACCGTAAATTAAGTCAATTTATTATGAAACTGGAGTTTACTAACTAACTATAACTAACTATATACTCTTTCTTTTTTTTAATTTTATCTGTATACTAATCCCCATCATCTATGATTTTAGGACGTACTAAAAGACCTTAAAAAAGTGAAAAATGAAATTTCTGACTGAAACCTTCCGCTATCTATGCCGGACATCTCCTTCTGTAAAACGTTCTCTCTGGCGACAGTGGTATCAATACCTAGCAACCAAAAACTGGGAGGATGAACTTCTCTTTATGAACTATGGGTTTGCTAGCCTTGACTCAGAGCTGGGAGAAGTCTTTATTGATGAAGACGAGGAAAAATACCGCCTCCGGATCCAGCTTTACCATTATGTGGCTAATTCGGTTAAGATCGAAGGGAAAAATATATTGGAAGTGGGGTGCGGCCGTGGGGGCGGTTCCGCATATATCACACAGCAATTTAAACCAAGATCTTTTATCGGCGTAGACTTTTCGAAAAAAGCCATTGATTTCTGTCAAAAACATCACTGCTTCGCGGGGCTGTCATTTCAACACGGAGATGCAGAGTCTCTCCCTTTCGAGGATAATTCTTTTGATGTATTGATCAACGTGGAATCATCTTACTGCTACGGTCACATGGACCGCTTTTTGGCCGAGGTTGGAAGAGTTCTCACCCCCGGAGGATATTTTGCATATGCTGACTTTCGCGGTATGGAAGATATGGAAGCACTCCATAATGATCTCAGTAATTCACGCTTACACATGCTGGAAAAAAAAGATATCACTCCAAACGTTATCAAAGCCATGGAACTGGACCACGACAACAAGATTCGATCCATCCATGAAAAGGCGCCAAAGCTGTTAAAAAAATCATTTATTTCTTTTACCGGCACCAAGGATTCAACGGTTTACCGTGCTTTTTCATGCGGAGAAAAAGAATATTTCAGGTATATCTTCCAAAAACCGGCAGAATAACGCCACCATCCTATATAAACGTTTTTTTCAAAGATAAAAAATCGTTCTGTATTGTTTCCAAAGAAAATTTGTGCTACCCCCCAAAAGGGGAGATTCTAAAAGAAAGCAATATATTTAATCTTTTATATTAAAGGGAATTCTTTAAATTCAATACTTAAAAGAATTTAGGTAAGTCAAGGAGGATCAAATGAAAAAAATATGTAGTTCTTTTGTCATTGTTTTATGCATGTTTTTTTTACTGGCATTGATACAAAGGCCAGGATTAGCAGGTAAAACAGGAGAAACAGCTGCAGTTAAGGTGCTTTCTATTCCTTCTCCAGCCTTTGAGATGCCGGGAGAGATGTTGGCCTACACCAATAATGGTAGATTATGGCTCAATTCTGGCCCGGCCTATGTCAGAGCCCCTCTGATCCTGCCTCATAAAACCAGGATCAAAAAAGTTCAACTGGTGTGTAAGGATAACAATTCCTCTGGAGATATAAGGCTTTGGCTCCATGTCCTTTCTAACGATCTTTCGGAGAGTTTTACCATGTGTCTTGTCGAAAGTAATGATGCAGTTAATGGATACCGAATATTCACAACCACAGATATCAAGCCCAATAAGATCAATAATATCAAGTACAATTATTTCCTAAACCTCCGGCTGCTTGGATCTAGTGAAGATGGATATGAATTCGTTTCTGCCAAAATCTGGTATAAAGGGAGCTGGTGAAGATACTCCCGGAGCAGCATGAGCATGGTTCCTCGAGATAAGCTCGGAGACATGAACAACCAAATTGACATAATTTTGTTAACGTACACGCTAATTAGTATAAGCAGTTTATAATTTATCTTAACTTTTTGCCTGAATTATTATATACAAAGCTCAAGGATATGCTTTATCAAACGCCTATTATCAAAATAAAAGGAATAGTTCATGTCTACACTAAGCACGATTGATTGGTTGATTGTATTGGGTTATTTTCTGATCATTCTGGGCATTGCCTGGTGGGTTATCCGGCAGAGGCAGGAAACCCCAACCGATTATTTTCTGGCAGGAAGACATCTCGGCTGGTTTATCATCGGAGCCTCCATTTTCGCTTCCAACATCGGTTCCGAACATCTGGTAGGCCTGGCTGGTTCCGGAGCCACCGATGGTGTTGCTATGGCCCATTATGAGCTTCATGCCTGGTGCTTGCTGGTATTAGGGTGGGTCATGGTGCCTTTTTACATGCGCTCTAAAGTTTTTACCATGCCGGAATTTTTAGAGAAACGTTTTTCTCCCTCTGCCCGGACTTTTCTATCCCTTATTTCACTGGTTGCCTATATCCTTACCAAGATCGCCGTAGGAATCTTTGCCGGCGGTATCGTGTTCAGCGTGCTTTTACCAGAGGTCAATCTTTGGGGAATGAACAGTTTTTGGGTAGGATCCATTGTGGTCATCGTATTAACTGGAATTTACACGATTCTGGGTGGATTGAAAGCCGTAGCTTATACTGAAGCCATGCAGACAATTGTTCTAGTCCTGGGTTCTATCCTCATCACGATCTTCGGCTTAAAAGCCTTAGGGGGTTGGGGAGAATTAAGATCTATTATCCCTTCCGATATGTTCAATCTGTGGAAACCTCTGGTCCCTTCTGGGTTGGAAGGCACCTGGGCTCCGGTCAAGGAAGCCGGACGGATGGCCTGGTATTTCAACGATAATTATCCCTGGCTGGGGATGCTCTTCTGCGCCCCCATCATAGGTTTATGGTACTGGTGTACAGATCAATATATCGTACAGAGGGCCTTGGGAGCTCCTAATGAAAGGGAAGCCCGGCGTGGCTCCATTACCGCTTCTTTCTTTAAATTACTTCCGGTCTTTATTTTTATCATTCCGGGGATGATCGCCCTGGCTCTGGCTAAGAGTGGAACTATACCTCTGATCCAGCAGGAATTTTTCGGACCCAATGGAGAATTAATAAGAGATAACGCCCAGGCAGCATTCCCTTTATTGGTGGCAACAGTGCTTCCCGCAGGGATAAGAGGTTTCGTAGTAGCCGGACTCTTGGCTGCATTAATGAGTTCACTGGCCGGTGTCTTTAACGCTTCCTCTACCCTATTTACCATGGACTTTTACTCCAAGATCAAAAAAAATGTCACGCAAAAGCAGCTGGTTTGGATGGGCCGCATCGCCACAGGAGTCATGGTTTTGATCGGTCTTGCATGGATACCGGTGATCCAGGGCGGGAAAGGGCTTTATGATTACCTTCAGGGAGTTCAATCCTACCTGGCGCCTCCTATATTCGTAGTCTTTTTTCTGGGAGTATTCAATAAACGCTTGAATGCAAAAGGATGCATGGCAGCTTTGATCACAGGATTTACCTTGGGAATATTCAGGTTAGCCGTAGATACTCCGGTTAAGCTTTTTAATGCAACTTATACAGAAGGATCTTTTTTCTGGATAATCAACAATATCTTTTTTCAATACTACAGCTTAGTTATCTTTTTAGTCTGCATTGTAGTGATGCTCGTTGTAAGCTATATGACTCAACCTCCTGCCTATGAAAAAATCGATGGGCTTACTTACGGAACCACCTCGATCACAGATAAACAAAAATCCCGCTCCACTTGGTCAAGAGGTGATGTTATCGCTTCAGTTATCGTTTTGCTTTTGATCATCGCCGCCTATCTGTATTTTACCGGATAAGTTAATACATCGCGAATCATTCATATTGAAGGGAATTTATCGGATCTGCTGAAGCAATTTTTAACTGCCTATCTATTTTTCACCGGACAGACATTTTGGTTCCCGGATTAATTACAAAGTCTAGATCTCTATATAGATATATCCTTCCTTTTATAAATAACAAAAGAGAGAGCGAATAAAACGAGTGTATGAGAAAATTCGATCTGGACCTTGCGGAGCTGTTTTTTTCTTAAGGTTTCGACATCTTCCTGTGCAATGAGCCTTCCTGCTTTTATAATACCTACTCTCCGGCACATTTTTTGAACTTCACTCAACGTATGTGATGAAAAAAATATGGTTGTGCCTCGGCTGTTTTCTTCTTTTAACAGTTCAAAAAATTTCTCCTGCATCAATGGATCCAAGCCATTAGTCGGTTCATCCAGGATGAGCAGGTTGGGCCTGTGGATCAGACTCTGAAGGATCGAGACTTTTTTCTGGTTCCCGCGGGAAAGATCCAGTATTTTTCTATTCATATCCAGTTCAAATATTCTGCCGCTGCCAGAACTGGGAAAGATCAATCCTAAAAGCGTGCGGATGGTGGTGGATTTCCCGGCTCCGTTGGGTCCGATGAATCCGTATATTTCACCGGATTCAACCTTAAGATCCAGATCAGCAATTCCTTGAGTTTCACCGTAGTATTTGGTGAGTTTATTGGCCTCGATCACATGCATATGCTGTCACCTTGTCAGAATTTCTTATTAAATAATATATTTTTATAAGCTTTAAGCTATTCAAAACAATAATCTATTTCTCCTTCCTTTTTCAAGTTCTGATTAACCGAATTTGACATTACTCATTCTGTTTGATATACAAATCATCTGAACGATTCATAAAAATGCCGATTGAACTATTAATAAATTTACCAAAGGCACCTATCAACAAAGGGATTATCTCTATTGATAATCCTCACAAAATAAAAACAAACAAAATCAATATGAATTTTTAAAACAATCATTGGCTTCATTACAAACTGCCAAGATTTAAGGAAAGGAGAGTCATGTTTAAACCAAACCAATCTCTAGGATTTTTTTTCATCATCTTTTTACTGGTCACAACCATTGGATCTGCAGAAAATAAAAAAGACGAAAAAATCTTTATTTCCAGCCATGAAATAACAAAGCAGAATATTAATAACGGCCCTAGTATAGATGTAAAACCAGCGGCAAAAAAAATAAAATTTGGCCAACTGCGAATGCATTATCCTGGGTATATCAGTGATATTGTTTCCGCAGATTTCAACAGAGATGGATACGATGACATAGCGGTTACCGATTGGAAAAATTATATTCGAGTGTTTAAAGGAAATAAAAACTTAAAGTTTAAACAGGTCTTCAAAAGGAACTTCGCTGAAGCCGGCTCTGACTTTGCTCCCCCTGCAGATTACAATAACGATGGGAAACTGGATATTGCGGTCTCAAACTCAGCCGATAATAAATACATTTCCATTTTTTTCGGCAAGGGAAATGGGAAATTTAAAAGAAATCCTAAATCCGTGCCGCTTAAAGAAGAATATAATTGGTTTCCTCCCAGAATCTTGTATCTCAAGAATTTTAATTTTGACGGCGACAAGCGCACAGACATGATCGCATTCCGGGATCCAGGGGGTTTTATGGTCTTTCAAAATATGGGCAGGGGAAAGTTCAAGGTGTCCATCTATGAAACCAATAGTCTAATTTGCAGAGCCATGGCTCCCGCCGATTTCACCGGAGACGGTCTCGACGACTTCTTTGGCTATCACTTCACTGATGGCGATATCCGGTTTTATAAAAACAACGGCGATGGATCGTTTACCAGATTATACAAAACAGATATGGACGGCCATATTTATAACCTCTATAGCGCAGATCTCAATAACGATGGAAAACCTGACTACATCAGTGATGGATACTGGATCTTTCCCGGATTTAATGTAGAATGGGTCAGAGCATACACGATGTTGGGCAAAGGAAATGGAACCCTGGTTAAAAAGACAAATTTTCCGGATGATGGCCGGCTTACCTATGGAGCCGCATTCAACGATTTCAACGGCGATAACAAGCTTGATATAGCTGCCGCCCAACTTTCAGGTATAAATGTTTATCCTGGACGTGGGACCGGAAAATTTAAAAAACCTACTGTTCTTGGAAATGGTTTGTCCATAACTCCCTCGGGAGGGGCATTTAAAAACAACATCGCTTCCGGCGACTTTAACGGAGACGGAAAACCGGACATTGTCGGAGCCCAATTTTTCAAGGGCGATAATACCAAATATGCAAACATCATGGTTTTTGTTAATGGAGGAAAACCTTCCGGCCTTAATATATCTGACCTTTTGATAGATATTCTTCAATATAATGCAGTCAGCAATACCGTCAGCTTCAAAGGCAGCTTCAAGTATTCCGGCAGCAATATTGATATCCGATATGATAAAACCGGCCAGCATCCCACAGATAGTGCTTTTATGGAATTTAAGGTCGACTTGGAAACCTCCAGTGATTCCAAAAAAGAATATTCAGCCATTTATTATGCTACCGGCCAATTTCTTCATAATCCGGGAACAAGCTCAGGAAAGATCGACTTCAATTTCGAACTTCAGATCAGCAAGACCCTAACTAACTATCCCCAGCAAATTATCCTCAGTGATTTTTCTCTCTATGATTATAACTTGGTTAGAAGCAATATTCTGCTTGAGGACTAATCTGAATTATTAACTAAAAAAAAGAAGATAGAATATAGAAGAAAGAAGACAGAATAATAACTTGACCATTTTTTCATTCATTCATCTGTAAACAAGTAATAATCATAAAGAGAGCGGGCGATCTCGGCGATGATCTTTTCGCTCTGTTCATGATCTATCTCGGCTTCTTTTATAAAGACTACCGCCACGATGTTTCCTGCATTCCAGGGAAGCTGGACAATACCAACATCATTTATCGTCTGTCCAATGGTCCCGGTTTTATGATAAACGACTGTTTCTTCCGGAAGCATTCCTTTAATCCTGGCTTCTCCGGTCTCACACCGCTTCATGATATCTATCAGAAGATTCGTATTTTCGTCATTTAAGATTTCGCCCTCCCATATTTTTTTTAGAAGGGTAGCCATGGCAGCCGGAGTTGCGGTGTCCTGTAGATCCTGATTGAAAGCATCCGAGGCTGTTTCTCTTTCCTCTTCGCTGAGCTTCTCAAGCTGATCATCCAGCTCTTCATCGATATAGTCCTTCACCTCTGTGAAAGTTTTCATCCCCAGATAATCGGCGATAAGAACATAGGTTGGACGGTTTATATCCATATCTGTAATTCCAATTTCACGCATTTTCTGCGTTACCGCCGCAGAGCCGCCAGCCTGTTTCATGCACAGATCAGCGGCGCTGTTATCACTTATCAACAGCATCAATTCCAGGAGATTGTGCAAAGACAGGATGACCCCGGGATCATCCAGAAGGCTGGAAATTATTCCGCTTCCGGGATGGAGATCAGTTTCCTTTAGCTCGATCATATCTGAAAGCTGTATTTCGCCTTTTTCTACCAGAGAAAGCAGTTGGACGGCAATCGCTATTTTATAGGTACTGGCCATAGGATAGCGTGTATTCTCATTGTAGAAAAAAGACCGGCCAGATTCTAAGTGAATGGAGCCCACTCCGACCGATCCGCCTGTTATCTCTTCAAACCACATGATCTCATTTTTAAGACGATCTTCCGGAGTATTTGCCTTTGTTTGTGAAAAAATATTGGCATATACAAATAAAATTATTCCCAAAAAAACACACAAAAAGCCTTCAGATTTTTTCATCCTATCCTCCTAAATTATCATTTTATAGAAAAACCGGGATTATTCACAGTCCGATGTACATGCCTCATAAAAGTTCCGGGATTATATGTTGAGAGATTTGGGGGGTCGGGCCCATATTTTGAGCTCGCCCATTTTTACATATTTGACTGGGGATCCAGGAAGTCAAAAGCTTTATCCATATCTTCATGACTGGCAACGAGAACAAGAGTGTCCCCTTCTCTTATTTCGAATTCTGAAGAGGGACTGGTGATGGATTCCTCTCCTCTAACTATCGCAATGATGGTAGCTCCGGTTTCATTTCTCAAGTCTAATTCTTTTAATGTTTTCCCCACAGCAATGGAATGCTGAGGGATTAGGAAGGTTTCTGTAGTCCCAGCTTTCAGGAGCTCGGTTATTTTCTCCATGGATCTCTTAGTTCTAGAAAGCCCCCTTAACATTCCATAACATTCACTGCGAATGATCTTGATCTGGATATTTATAATGTTTCTGGGGATATGGAATTCCTCCAAAACTCTGGTAAAAATTTCAATAGAGGTCTCAAATTCTTGGGGGATCACCTGATTGGCTCCCAGTTGGTATAACTCCTCTATTTCAGAAACAAATCTGGTTCTAACAAGGATATAAACTTCTCTATTCATTTCTCTGGCCGTCTTGACCGCTGCTTTTATGGCAAGAGGATCACAAATGGCAAAAACAACCACCTTGGCCTGCTTGATTCCTGCTGCAGTAAGCACCTCCCGGGAAGAGATATCCCCAAAAATAATGGGCTCTCCTTCTCGAAGTGATTTTCTCACTGTACTTGGATTGAGCTCAATAATGGTAAAAGGAATCCCAGTTTCCTTAAGAACCCGAACAAGATTCCGGCCGTTCAAACCATAACCACCAATAATGACATGATTTTTTGGGATTCCTTTCTTTTCTTCAACATCTGCGGCCTGAATGGTTACAGGCTTATATATTCCCTCTAATTTTTCCGCTAGAAAAGGTGAATACTTCATGAGAAAAGGAGTAGAAAGAATGGTCAAAATAGATGACGCGATAAAAATCTGAAAGACCCTTTCAGGAATAAGTCCATTAACTTGACCTACACCCGCCAGAACAAACGAAAACTCTCCTATTTGAGCTAGTCCCAAACCACTGATAAGAGCAATTCGATTAGGATATCTCATAATTTTTACGATTAAGAAAACAATTAGAGACTTCAGAAATATTATGATCATTACTAGAATGATAATGATGAATTTCTCATTCCAGGCAAATTGAAGATTAAGAATCATACCGATAGATATAAAAAACAAACTTGTGAAAAGATCTTTAAAAGGCATAATTTCAGCTGTAACCTGATAGCT
>CAZLBV010000213.1:0-4970 GCA_964557845.1 uncultured Eubacteriales bacterium
TTTCTGGGTTGAATCTTCCTTTGCATTCTGTTTCTGCCAGGCCGGCAGCCGATAAATTTTCTGCTACCGGCCTGCATCAACATTGATACAGAAAGCACCAAAAATGAATTAATGTTTACTATCTAAGAATTCTTTCTGCAGATGTTCATGCATGGATTTTTCTTTATTGGATTCATTCGCGGGTTCCAGAAACTGAAACGGACGGACGGATTGAAATGCCAGCATGGAATGGCAGGCTGTGCAGTCCTGAGGAATAGTTTCTCCAGTTCCGGCTGCTTTTAACTGAAGATTATGGCAGCGGAAACACCCTTCATTTCCTTCGTGGCCGATATGATTTGGATAGCTGTTCCATTGGATATTCATATTGGGATGAATGTTACGCTCAAAAATATCCAGGGCTGTCTGAACTGACTTTTGTATAAGCGGAAACTGTTGGGTATAACGAGAACCCAACTGCTTTTCATAAAAAAAATGGATGTGATCGGTTATGCCTGTCCGGGCGCTTAGGATATCCGGATATTTTTTTTCGATGGCATCCAGCAATGTTGCCTTCAAATAGGGCAGGGAAGGATCAAGCAATCCTCTGGAAATCCTTTCATCAATGGCATGAGACGGGTTTTCGTAAATATGCGTGGCCCGATTGTGGCAGTCCATACAATCCATGGTGCGGATGGTTTCTTTCTCTACTGCATGGTCGGCAAATTGGGTATTTTTATATTCTTTGAAGGAGCCATCGGGATAGGTTACCGCGACCAAGATCATTTCCCGGCGCAGGTCATCTTTCGAGATATAATTGACTTTGGTATGCCTGGAGACATGCCAATGGATCCCACCTTCTCCTACTTTTGTTCCTTGATCTATTTTTAATTTCAGGGTTGTATATAGAGGAGAAGATTCTTTATCGGTTTGAAATCGGGCCATAGTTTTTATGCGTCCTCCGTAAAACTTTTCCGGCCAGTGGCATTTTTCACAGGTATGCTGGGCCGGGCGCAGATTATCCACAGGGGTCGGGATCGGCCGCTCATATAAATTGAAAAACAAGGAGATCACCTGCCAGGCGCCATTGATCTTTGAATCGATCAAGGGTTTGAATCCCTCGCCTACATGGCACTCCACGCATTTAACCCTGGCATGCGGGGACTGTTGATAAGTCACCCATTCCGGATTCATGACCTTGTGACAGGCTGTCCCGCAGAATGATGGTCTGTCCATGAAATGCAGGGCTCCCATACTGGCAGCTGCCAAGAATATAACATTGACTATAGTCAATTGACCTATCACTGTAAAGACATGCGACCAGTATTTTCTCCCGTCGGTCATGTTATCAGAGAAACGCCTGGTTAATAATTCCCGGGTACTTTTTCCCTCTTTTTTGACATAGGATAACCAGGCGATGGGCAATAAGGTAAGACCGATTATGAAAATGAAGGGTAGGATCAGATAAGTGATGATGCCCATATAAACATTAGTTAAAATACCGGTCAAGGATGCCGTTTCCAGAAACAAAAATATTAAAAAAGAGGAAGTCGTGAGTATGATCCCTGCTCTGCCTGACCAATTAACAGCTATTCCTCTTATAAAGTTTCGGTATAAATTCCACATGCTCGGTTAATCCAGTGTAAACAGTTTTTTGTAAATTTGCTGTAACTTGCCGCTTCTTATGGCTTCTTTTAATTGTTCAGTAGATTGTCCCAGCCACTGGTGCATAGGATCATTTTTCAATATATTATCGATTAAAGCATTGACTTCCGGGTCTTGGTAGGAACGGGCTTTGGGGATGAATTTGAAATAAAAATTGTGAGCTACATCATACATGCCGTGCCACCAGGTGTAATCCGGGCCCATCATGGCAGCGCCATGCCGGGTTCTCCGGCCTTCATGATGCCATAATTCCCAATATTCCCATTCCACGTCATTGCCGAATTCCGCTTTCACTTCAAGTAGATTTTTTGATTTCAATAAAGCCATGATCTGTCCGGCCGGTTTGGCAAATTTTTCATTGTAAAGATGAACCAATCCGTCAAATTGATAAAAATGACCGTCAACGAATTGATTGGCATGACAAGTCAGACAGACGTCTTTCATGTTTTTGCGTTTTTGCTGCCACTGATCTTTGAATATCGATACTGCCGGCCTAAGTGTCCATTTCAAGCGGCTGCCGACATCATGGGTTGATGCTTGTTTTTGAGTTGCACCCATATGGCAGGTGGCACAGGTGGGAGCAATAAAATAATCCGACCCTACTATCCATCTCATGGAAGCGAGATTCATCTTGTCTCTATTGGTTTGGTAGGTATTGCCGTGTTTGGATTCCTCGTAAATTTCCCTTTGTGGATGATCCGGCCCCAAATGACATTTTGCGCATGATTCCGGCTGCCTGGCCTGAGCTTTACTGAAATGGTGCCGGGGATGGCAGGCATTGCAGCTGCCCATGGAGCCGTCGGGATTGATCCGGCCGATCCCGGAATTCGGCCAGGTTTCTTTGCTTAATTTATTGAACGATTGATCATCGATTTTCATTTTGGCGCCGTGACAGCTTTCACAGCCCATGATCGCAACCTGCTGACCGCCGGTCACGTGCGCCAGATAAGCATCCTGGGATTCGAGAATTTGTCCGGCCGTGGCATGATAGGATTCTGCTACTTCCTGGGTTTCTTTAGAGTGGCATTGGCCGCAATCCTTGGGAGTGACCAGAGTAGCAATCCAGGCATCAAAATGCTGGAAAGCATCGGGTTCAGATTTATCTGCGCCGTGACATTCAATGCAGGTGACTTCATTATCGGCATGGGTGGACTGCAGCCATTGAGAGTACAGACCGGGAGAAAGCTGTTTATGACAGACCATGCAAGTTCCGGCTACGGTATCTGCAGTTTTATCAGCAGCCGAATATGAAAAAGTCCCCATGAGGAAAATGAACAGAATACAGGTACTGAGCTTTTTCATAGTGCACCTCCCGGTTGAAATTATACTGAAAAAAATAATAATTTCAATGAAGGTGAATTTCTAAACAACTCAATTGATTTTTTTTATGATATATACTCGTGCCTATTTAGATGTATAATATAAAGTAATTCATTCAAATGATTATCTATAATTCATAAATCATAAGGAGGATTTTAATGCAAAAATATGATGTTGTCATTATCGGAGGCGGCCCGGCTGGTGTTACCTGTGCTATTTCCGCACATAATACCTATCCGGATAAATCAATCGCGATCATCCGCAAAGAAAAAATTTCACTTATTCCTTGTGGAATTCCCTACACCATGCATTCATTAGGGTCTGTTGATGATAATATCCTCTCCGACAAGCTGATCGAACAAGCCAATGCGGATCTTATTATTGATGAGGTTGTGGATAAAGAGGAAAAGATTTTGGAACTCAAAAGCGGCAAAAAAATCGGGTATGACAAGTTGGTTTTCGCTGTCGGCTCAATCCCCATAAAACCCCCGATCGAAGGCATCGAGAAAAAAGGTGTTTTCATTGTAAAAAAAGACCGGGATTATTTAATGGAGATGAAGGAGTTTTCTGACAGCGCAGAAAATATTGTTATCATTGGAGGCGGATACATCGGAGTGGAAATGGCGGATGAATTCTTGAAAGCCGGGAAAAAAGTAACCCTTGTCGAAATGTTGGATAATCTCTTGCCCACCACCATGGATCCTGAATTCGGTTCCAAGGCCAAAGAAATTCTTGAAGAGAGAGAAGCCAACATCTTACTTGGTAGAAGGGTGGTGTCCATTAATGGAAAGGATAGAGTCTCGGGAGTTATTTTAGATGGTGGACAGGAGATACCAGCAGAAATGGTTATTGTATCAGTAGGTGCCAGACCGAATCTATCACTAGCCAGTAAGATCGGGCTGGCAGTTCATCCCCGTCACGGCATGTGGGTCAATGATTATTTGCGCACATTCGAGAAAGATATTTTTGCCATAGGAGATTGTGCCGCCAAGTATGATTTTTTTTCGGGAGAATTCTCCAATATAATGCTAGCGTCTACCGCTATGGCCGAAGGGCGACTGGTCGGATCTAATCTATTTGAGATCAAGGTAATGCGAAAATTTCTCGGTGTATTGGGTTCATTTTCTACCAAGATCGGCCAAGTTGTCTTCGGTACCAGCGGGCTGACTGAACAAAAAGCCAAAGAGATGAATATGGATTATATTGTCGGCAAGTCAACGACCATCGACCGCCATCCGGGAAAATTGCCCGGTGCCTCTCAGCTGCACATCAAAATGGTGTTTTCCCGCTATTCGCATACTCTCTTGGGAGCCCAAGTATATGGAGGTGATTCAGTGGGAGAATTCATCAATATGTTTTCGGTAATGATCCTAAATAAAATGACAGATATGGATATTGACAATCTACAAATTGGAACTCATCCTCTATTGACGGCTTCTCCCATTGCTTATCCCGTGATAAATGCCTCGGTAGATGCCATCAAAAAATGGTATGAGTACAAACCTAAAAAATAGATCAAGTTGTTGGCTTTTTTTAAAGTCGGGAGTTTAAGCTTAGGTTCCAGCATGAAAGGAGGATAGAATGTCTCGACTTATTTACAGGATAATCAGGATTTCAGCTTTAACAGCCTTATTTTTTATCTATACACTGCCGGTTCATGCATCTCAGCAGCAGACTTGGGACTATGAGAGGGCTCTGGAGAACGCTCTGGTCTGCGGGATCTCCATGGGAATCCCCGGTATCTCGGCAGCTGTAGGAATCGGTGACCGGGTGGTGTGGACAGGAACTGCTGGATACAGTGATATCTCCCGGAGGGTGCCGGTTAAGGTCCATGACCGTTTTGGAATAGGCAGTATTACCAAGACATTTGTGGCCCGTGTGATCCTTCAACTGGTTGAAGAAGGCCGGTTGGATTTAAACAAGACGCCTACTGATTATCTTGATCTGGAAATCGTGCGCCGAGTTCCCAATATGGATAAAGCCACTCTGCGTGAATGCTTGAACCATCA
>CAZLBV010000214.1:0-9543 GCA_964557845.1 uncultured Eubacteriales bacterium
CTCACCGGCTGCCGTTATTCTCTGTCTGGTCATTGTCGCATTGATCCGGAGCGGATCTTAGTTTAAAGCTTTAAAGGGGCAAATCATGATCGATGACCATAAAAAAAATAAAAAGTCTTTTACCCGAAGGGATTTCCTCAAAGGAATAGGTGGAGGAGCGATCGGCACTTCTATCGCAACCAGACTTCTTCCCGGCTCGACCGGAGCCATCATGTCCTTAGAGGAGGAAATTCCTTTATACACAAAAAAAAGAATATCCATTGAAATTAACGGAAAAGCCGTTTCTCTGGTAGTGGAGCCAAGAGAAACCCTGTTGGATGTCTTAAGAGACCGGCTAAACCTTACCGGAACCAAAAAAATCTGTAACCAGGGCGAATGCGGAGGTTGTACGGTATTAATGGAGGGAAAACCCATATATTCCTGTATGTTTTTAGCCATAAGGGCAAACGGTAAAAAAATCACAACCATTGAGGGATTGTCTAATGGCGAGAAGCTCCATCCTATCCAGGAGGCCTTTATCCAGGAAGACGGCTATCAATGCGGTTTTTGCACACCAGGATTCATCATGACCACAAAAGCTTTTCTGGATAAGAATAATAACCCGGATCTAAATGAGATTAAAGCCGCCTTATCAGGAAACATCTGCCGCTGCGGAAATTACATTAAGATCTTCACAACCATCAGCAAAGCAGCGGAAATGACGAGGAGATCTTGAAATGAGTGATAAAGAAAATAAATCCTACCTGGAAGAGAGCGGTTTCGATTATTTTGAAACCGTCAAACCCCATCCAAAACCTGGATTGGCTGGAGCAGAACCCAACAAAGATGAAAAATTTAAGATGATCGGAGCCTATACTCCCCGCATTGACGGAGTTAAGATAGTGACCGGACAAGCTCCCTACACCCACGACATAAAACTCTGGGGGATGCTGATCGGCAAAATACTTCGCTCCCCTCATGCTGCAGCAGAAATTTTATCGATAGATACCTCTAAGGCCGAAAATCTTGCCGGGGTTAAAGCTGTGCTTAAATTGAATGAGAAAAAAGTCCTCTATGCCGGACACCAGGTGGCTGCCGTTGCAGCCGTAGATGAATCTACAGCTGAGAAAGCCTTGACACTGATCGAAGTGACATACAAACCCCTTCCGCATTCTGTTACCGAAGAAAAATCAAAGGAAATGGATACTCCCCTAGTTCTTGACGGCCCCAATGTTCAGCAGTTCAGTCAATATGACCGGGGAGATATCGAGGAGGGTTTTAAACAGGCTGATGTTATCAAGGAGCTCACCTATAAGACACCGGTCGAGATCCATCATCCCGCCGAAACCCACTCCAGTATCGCCAAATGGGAAGGCGACCGCCTTATCATTTGGGATTCGACTCAAGCTATTCATAATGTAAGGGATGGTCTTGCCCGGACTCTTAAAATTCCTGCTGCCCGCATAAAAGTGATCAAACACTATATGGGAGGCGGATTCGGCAGCAAACTGAGTTTAAATGAGCATACCGTTGCGGCTGCGCGGTTGGCAAAGATCAGCGGACATCCGGTTCAAATACTCCTTTCCCGGAAAGAAAATGCCCTGTGTGTCGGCAACCGCCCTTCATCCCATCAAACCTATAAAGGGGGGATCAAAAAAGACGGCACCCTTACGGCCCTGTCTCTGGTCAATTATACCAACGGCGGGATCAACCGCGGCGACCGCTGTTCAGAACCGATGATCGACCTCTATAAATGTCCCAATGCTAAAGATGTGCAGTACACTGTGTATACCAATTTGGGCCCCTCCCGGGCTATGCGTGCCCCCGGCCATGTTCAGGGAACGTTTGGATTGGAAGGATTTCTGGACGAGCTGGCTGCTAGTATAAATATGGATCCCCTGGAACTCCGTCTCAAAAATTATTCCACTAAAAATCAGGGAGACACCGGTATCCCCTATTCCTCCAAACATCTGGAAGAATGCTACCGCATAGGTGCCAAAGAAATTGGCTGGGAGCGCAGGAATAAAAGGCCGGGAGAAGGAAACGGCAGCCGGTTTCGACGCGGATTGGGAATGGCCAGCCAGATATGGTGGGGCGCCGGAGTGCCGGGAACTTTAGCGGATATTAAGATCCACCCTGACGGAGGTGTAGAAGTCATCTGCGGAACCCAGGACATCGGCTGCGGAACCAGAACCTATATGGCCACTATTACCGCTGAAACCTTAGGGCTTCAGCCTGAAGATATTATCGTCAAAATCGGCAACAGCGATTATCCCTGGGCACCTATATCCGGTGGCAGCCTGACCACTCCTTCTGTGGCCCCTGCAACCAGAGATGCAGCTCTCAAGGCTGCCGATCAGCTAAAGCAAATGGCTGCAGAAAAACTGGAGATCTCACCGGAAGATATCGTCTTTAAGGAAGGAAATCTGGTTTCCATGACTGATCCGGATAAATCAATCGGTTTTAAAGAGGTGGCCGGTACCCTGAGAAGAGAAACTGTATTCCACGGCAGCCGTTCGGGCATGCCCTCAGAATATGCCTACAACAGCTTTGGCGCCCATTTTGCTAAAGTGGAAGTGGATACTCTTTTGGGGAAAATCAAAGTGCTCAAAGTAGTAGCCGTCCATGATGTAGGGCGGGTGATCAACCGCCAAACCGCAGAGAGTCAGGTGATCGGAGGGGTAACCCAGGGGCTCGGCACCGCTCTTTTTGAACAGCGGATAGTCGATCAGAACACAGGAAGGCTGGTCAATCCTAATCTAAGAGATTACAAGATCCCCACTTCCCTGGATATGCCTGAGATCATCCCTCTTTTTATTGACAAACCGGATCCCTACATCAATAATCTGGGAACCAAGGGACTGGGAGAACCGCCTCGAATCCCCATCTCCCCTGCCATTGCCAATGCCGTCTACAATGCTATCGGTGTGCATCTTAGAGAGATCCCTATGACCCCAGATAAGGTCCTGCAGGCCTTAAAGCAAAAGGAGGCAGTCTCATGAAAAATTTTAAGATCGCCCAACCCTCAGATTTCAAGCAAGCAGCTAATCTTCTGTCCCTGAAAAAATCTGGATTTTATCCGATGGCGGGCGGTACCGATATTCTGGATGAAATTAAAAACGGGATCATATCTCCGGAAGCAGTAGTTGACCTGACTTCCATCCCCAATATGTCCTTTATCCAACAGGATAAAAATTCCCTCCGGATCGGTGCGCTTACCCCGGTCAATGATCTGATAGAGTCCCGCCTGATCGAATCCGATTATCCAGTTCTGCATCAGGCTGCCCTTTCGCTGGCAACACCGCAGCTAAGAAATATCGGCACAGTCGGAGGGAATCTCTGTCAGCACCCCCGCTGCTGGTACTACCGCGATCCTCAGATTCTTTGCTGGAAAAAAGGCGGAGATGACTGTTTTGCCTATGCAGGTAAAAATAAATACCATGCTATTTTTGGAGGCGAATTTTGTTTCATTGTCCACCCCTCGGACCTGGCCCCGGCTTTAATCTGTTTGGATGCAGAGGTTTTGATCGCAACTCCGGAGAAAGAAAAAAAACTCAAACTGGCCGATTTTTATCATCTTCCCCAGGAAAACAGACGTGGGGAAACCATTCTCGAGGAGGGTGAACTCGTAAAGGAGATCCTACTCCCTTTGCCTAAAAAAGAGGAAAAAAGCATCTATCTTAAAATAAAAGAGCGAAACACCTGGGATTTTGCAGTGGTCTCAGCCGCCGTTAAAGTAAAATTCGCGGGGAAAAAGATAGATGATATCCGGATCGTGTTGGGCGGGGTAGCCCCCATACCCTGGCGGTTGGATAAAACAGAAAAACAACTCAAAGGTAAAAACGCAACAGAAAAATCAATCAGGACCGCTGCCCAAGAAGGCCTGAGAGATGCCGCCAGTCTGGAAGAAAACGGTTATAAACTGGATCTAGTAGAAGCCGTGCTGGTTGAAACCATAACATCGCTAATCCAATAGACAAAAAGCGAATAAGCACTCGAAAAACCAATGGTGTATGTGCTTTCAGGGCCGGTGCATGCCGGTAAGACCACTTTTCTTAAAAAGCTTTTATTTGCATTAAAAGATAGCAACATTCCGGTTGCGGGCTATCTCAGTCTATCCCTCTGGGAAGAGCAGTATCTAAAAGGATATGACCTCTACGACATTCAATCAGATACAACCTTTCCCTTCATTCGCCGCAAAGGACATCCGGAATGGGAAAAAATAGGTTCCTTTTTTTTCCGGCCCGCTTCACTGGATAAAGCCAAGAAGATCATAGTAAATGCCATTAAAAAAAAAGGGATTTGCTTTGTGGACGAGGTAGGGCCCCTTGAGCTTTCAGGCAAAGGCGTTTGGCCGGCAGTAAAACAAGCGCTGGCGGATAAATCTTCTCAGATGGATTATCTCTTTGTCATACGAGAAGGGCTGCTTGATGCTTTCCAGAACTTGCCGGAATTTGAACCCAAGAAAATATTTACTTTGCAGGATATAGCCTTATTGACTAAGTTTGTAAATCTATGGAAATAAATCCGGCTGCCTGATCTTATTTTGATCGACCCTCAAATCTCAACCGATATCAGATTATTTGATTATCTTGAAAACCTCTCTCCAGGATTTAATGGCCAGCATCCCTCCTGTTGCTTGTTCCAGTCTTTGAATGGTGGAGTCATATTCCTGGATATAGACACTTCGTTTTTTAACCCCGGAATCACTCCGGCCCTGCTCACCGATGGATACTGCGGAACGGGTTTTGATCGAAAGGCTAAGATTCTCCACCGTACCCCCTGCTGTTTTAATCGCTGTCCCACCCACAGCCGTACCGCCCTTGGATACAATAAAACGTGCGTACAGCTGCCCGGCACCGGCAATATTCTCACAGGGATCAACACTTTCGATGCTTCCGGTCAGTGTGTTGAAATAGACGGTATAATCCGCGATCTTGGGATCAGCCCAAACCTTCTCACCTACGGCAAGATCTCCTACATCTTTAGCCGGATCTAGATTTAATTCCGCCGGGTCGCCCATATACCACTCAACCCTTTCTTCTTGGGTTCCGGCTTCATTATCCATAAGACCTATAAAGGAATAGATCACATCATTGGGCGCCCGGTCATCTCCTCCGGTCCCAAAGTAGATATGTGGCATAGCGCTCATTCCGGAAGCGCTTATCCAAACTGCGGCATTACTGATAATGGGATAATTCTTAAAGTCTTCATAAAGCACTTCTGCAGTCCAGGAACCGGCATCCACAAATGTCGGCGTCACATCGACCTTCCAGATGCGACCTTCCAGGTCACCTACATAGACCCGGTCAGTCAAGCCGTCATCATCAATATCCACTTGAGAAGGGGTCCCGGGGATTGAATTGGGAATATCCCAGGTAAAACCGTGAGCGGTTATGGTGTTGACCTGGCCAGCGTCAAAATACCAGAAGGCTTCCCCTACAGCCAGATCCACTGCGTAAAAACAGTCTCCGGTTTCGGCTAAAGCATAATTATCATAGCCTGATCCCACAAAACACACCCAGGTGTCGCTGCCCTTATCGATCTTCCCTATGACCGGAATAGACCAGCTTTCCCCCATCGTATCATGGGTAAACTCCCAAAGAGGTTGCGGATTTGCCGGATCGGTAATATCCAGGGCAAAATAAAAATTTCCCGTAGTGCCGCCGGCCAGTGTACTTCCTTTTCCCGGCCCCTGGCCGCAGATCAGGATCGTCCGCCAGGCGCCATCAGTATATACATCATCGACCATAGGTGAGCCGTCCACATACACCTTTCTGTCAAAGAACCTTTCTCCTGTAGATGGATCCACCTGCCACATCTCCTTAAGCCTGGGAAGAAGGTTATAAGGGATAAAACCCCACAGTTCTTCTCCGGTCAACACATCAAAACAGTGCAGCATACCGTCATTGGATCCAACGATCATGACCTTGGTCCGGTCCTGGTGGGCCGCAAAAAAGGCATCATACCCGCTGCCTTTGAGGGAGGCGATACCATCAGGAGGGCCAACCACGATGGGATTGGAATGGTTTATATCCCCCAATTTCCAATTCCTGCCCTCACCTCGTACAAAATTTATCAAACCAATGGTTTCACCGTTATAATCATCCAGGATCGGTTCTAACAGCGCCGCATTGGCATCCGAGAAATCGATTCTGGCTAAACCTCCGTTGTCCGGTATTGCGGTGTAGATGTTTCTGTTTGCGGCACTGCGGGCGGCCAATAATTCACCCGCATCCCATCTTATGTTGACTCCGGCCGCCACGATCTCCCTTCCGGTAGGATCGGTGGGATCAGAGCGGGTGATGGTCTTAAGCTCAGAATAAGAGGAACCCGACAACGCCATATCCGTGACATCGTAGGCGCGGATATGCCCTTCCCACCCGGGATAATAAAAGGTACCGCCGATGATGAGTTCTCGCTCGATGCCGCTGTCATCTACCACATTTACGGCCACAGAAGTACGGGAATATTCTTTTCTATCTACATAGGTGTACTGGAATTCTATAAGATCTATCCTGGGCGTCTCAAAAGAGGCGTTCTCATAGTCGACCATGGGATCCTCTTCTGCGGTCATAACCGCCTTCCAGCGCAGCTTGGCCCCATAATGTTTGAAGGTATGAACAGGCAGATTCAATGCATCTGGACTATTATAGGCATGGATGTCGTTTCCCTCAAACCTGTTGTAAAACTCCCAGTTAAGACCATCATTATTGGAGACATAAAAATCAATCGCCAGGCCTTCGGCGGTTCCGCCCATTACTCTCTGGTCAAGATTAACGATCTCGACTTTGGTGATGGCGTGCTGGCTGTAATCTAACGCACCGGAAATATTGGTGGAGATTCCTTCTCCATAGGTATTATAAACATCGGCGATATCATTGATGAACAGGTAATACCTTTCGCTGTGGTTTCCGTCGGCCATCAGGATATCATCGTCCCCGTCACGATCAAAATCAAAGGCGCAGCCCAGGTCAAAATCAAAGACCGTCGGCCGGTCATCAAATCTGAATCTAGATACCAGGCTGCCCTCATCATTGCGGAAATAAAAAGCCTGGCCTCCGATCTCTTCCCCGCCGGGACTGTAGTTCCAGTTGTCTGTACCGATCATAAGGTCGATATCACCGTCTTTATCGAAGTCTGTAGCCACGGATACCGTAGCGGCTCCGGCGAAATCCGGTTCTACAATAGTCTGATACAGAGTAAAAACCCCGGTCCCGTCATTTTTATAGTATTCCAGTTCCGGGCCATGTACCCGTCCAATGATGATGTCTAGGTCACCGTCATTATCAAAATCTCTAACTGAGAGGGTACTTATTCCCATATCCGGCCAGTTTCTGGAAAGAATTATAGAAAATCCCCATTTCTTATTCTTGCTGATAGCCTTATTGTTCCCATTATTTTTGATCAAAATCACCTGGCCGGCACGGTTGGCCATAAGAATATCGATATCCCCATCCCCATCGAAGTCAAAGGATTCCATCATAGTAGCTGACCAGGCGATCCCTAACAGGGTATCATCCCAGGCTGCTGTTTTATCGATCTGGGTAAAAGTCATGGTTCCAGTATCCGCAAGCTCGTTTTCATACAGCCAGATCCGTTTAAAGGAAAAGGGGCTGGAGGTATTGGAAGTTATGAAAAAGAAATCGACATCTCCGTCACCATCATAATCACCAGATGTGATCCCGCAGTGACCGCTGCCGTCAATGGCCGCACCATCAACACCCAAGGTAGGATAACCTCCAGATCCAGCAGACCCATCAATCCAGTAGGTGATCTCGAAGGTGCCGACCTGGCCGGCATGCCCCATGTTCTCGACAAATGCCAACACATTGCTGTAGCTGGAGCTGGAGCCTATTATATCAGGCCAGCCGTCGTTGTTAAAATCAGCAGCCGTAACAGTATTGATCCAGTCGGGAAAATAATCGGGATTGGCGATATCAAAATTAGATCCCAGCTTGCTGAGGGAAATATAACCTTCACCCCAGTGGGCACAGGACGTGGCATCGTCACGGTAATCAACAGTACTAAAATCCTCGATGAAACTTTCGGTGTATTCCACACACCCTGCTACCTGGGCCCAGAATTTTGTGGTTATAAAGGCGATCAAACCTATGGAAATAACGACGATCCCTATTATTTTTATTTTCTTTTTCATTTTAGCCCTCTCTTTATCATCGCAATCTATTTACGTCCCAGATCCTTGTAAGGCCAGTTCTATCTCCAGCCTGGTTGTAACTAAAGAGCCGCCCAATTCAACACAGCCGATGCATACCAGCAAGGCATCCCCCGGATCAGAAGAGGGTGCGCCGGCTTCATCATCGATCAAAAAAACCGTATAGGTATGCCGTGTATCCATGCCGGTCCCGCTGATATTGATGTATTCGGTCTTATAGAAAAGAATATTGGTATAATTAGCAGATCCGGTTTCAAAATTTCCGAGCATATTGAGCAGTTCTTCATCGGTTTTTTTCCTGAAATATTCCGTACTTAAAGGATCATCGATCCCGGTAGGTTCTTCTAAATAATGCGTATCAAAACTGGTCCAGAATCCGGAGAAATTGCTTTCCAGCAGCTCATAGGCAGCATCAAACCCAGCCTCGGCCGCACTGAAGGCTTCCTCCTGCCATCTGACATTCCCGGCTACTTTGGGTCCGGTGGCCGTAACAGTCAGCAGAACCAGCCCGATCGACAGCAGAAAAGCCAGTACCAGAATGACTATAACTATGCCGAATCCCCTTTGCGGAGGAACATTTTTTCTTGCTTTTAATAACCGGATTAAATTTCTCACTGCATTTCTCCTCTTTATCTTTCCCCGAAATTGTAAAGGTCCATCGACATATTTCTTATGGTCACAGTGGAATCCAGCACAAATCTCCGGTGCATATCATTATCCCCCAGGCTGCTGTTGGAGACCTGGGGCCTGCGGTATACATATAGATCAGAGGGGGGAGTGCCGGAAACGCTTACATGTCTTTTTTCGGTCCGGCCGATGATCCAGATCCTTACCTGATCGATTCGGGCCAACTGATCCGCGGTCCAGGTATTCTGCCAGGGAACAAAACCATCCAGGGTCTGATCATTGTCCAGGTCCCCGTTGTACTCGAATTGAAGGTCCTCCACATTGCGCGCCAGCGGATAATGAAGGCCGTTTTCAGTTAAATACAGAATCCCGCCTTCCCCGCCTCCAATATAACCATCAAGCCCAGCAGTTAATCCCGGATAATTGCCGGTAATGTCCAGCCAGTACTCTTTGACATTGATAAAGGCGATCGTGCCGCCGTCATAATCATTGGAATCAGGGCAGGTACCGGATAAACCTCCAGGTGGATTGATTTCCTTGGCCAGACCGGGTGAAAAATTAAATTTTTCATTGGTTCCCCCATGGCTATGCGTCACATGGGTTATCTGCCTGATCTCTCCTACAGTACAGCCAGAATCCGGATTGGGGAGAACCAGCACGATTCTATCGTCATAAAACTCATCCGGGTAAGGATATCTTTCGAAACTGTAATCCTCTATGGTCGCATTGGCTGCAGATCCCTGGTAATCGCTTATAGGCGC
>CAZLBV010000215.1:0-68424 GCA_964557845.1 uncultured Eubacteriales bacterium
AATAATTTTCCTTTTCATGTTTATTCTCCTTGAAAACTATGCCCGATGGATTTTTCCAGAGCAGCTAGGGCAAGATTATAATTAAACAGTGCGTCGGCATAGGATTTATTGGCTTCGATCAAGGTACGGCGCGCGTCGATCAATTCAATCCCCCCGATCTCTCCTTCTTGAAAACTGAAGAGCATCATATCATACACTTCTTGGGCTTGGGTGATGATTTCTTTTTCAAAAAGTTCTATCTGGTTGCGGGCAGCAACTGCATTTGTGTAAGCTTCTTCGACTTCCAAACTAATTGAGTTGATTAAATGGTCCCACTCATTTTTTAACGATTGCAGATTGGCTTTTGTTTCGGCGATTTCGCCACGTGCGGGCTGCCAGAAAAAAAGTGGAATGGGCAGTGAAATAGTAAAATCCCACCATGTTCCCTCTCCTTCGATCCAATGTCTGCTTGCTCCCAGCTCAAAATCGGGAAGATAGCTCATATAGGCTTGTTTTTTCTGTAGGTCTTCTCTTTCAATAGATAAGTTTATTCTTTTGATCTCGGGTCGAAAGGAAAGAGCTTGCGATTTAAGGATCTCTAGATCTAACTGAACCGGTTGTTTCCTTATTTCTCCTCTTATCTCAAGGGGAGCATATTTTTTTCTCGCCATAAGAAAATTCAGATAGGCTTTAGCAAGGGTTACTTCATTCTGAGAAACGCGTAGTTGGTTGGCAGCCTTCGATGCTTCGACTTTTGCTCTAAGCACTTCGACTTGAGCAATATCTCCTGCCTCGAATTTAACTTCCGCTTTTTTTAGAAAATCCTGGGAAAGCTCCAGATCCTGCTGGGCGTACTTTAATTTTTCCTGAGACAGCAGTAAATTATAAAAAGCTTGTTTGACCTGGAAAACCAGGTCGAGTTTTAATAATTCTATGTCCTGCAGGATTTCTTTTGACTCCCGGGTGGCGATCTTTCCCCGCAAAAGTCTTTTGCCGGGAAATTCTAATGCTTGACTGATCCCAATATAGGATTCGCCCGATCCTTTAAAATCCAGAAATTCAGGTTGAAGGTCAGAATCAAAATCAAGGGAAGGCTGTTCAAAAGCTTTTGCTTGATGAATTCTTGCCAGGGCTGCTTGATACTGCTGCTGCGAAGACAAAACCATAGGATTTTGGCTGGTTGCAATGAGAATACACTGTTCAAGAGTTAAAATCTCTCTGTCCTCGGTTTCTGCAACAAGATTAGGAAAAGATATCAAACAGATGATCCACAGCACGGTCACTTTTCTGATGGTCATGTCACCTCCTCAATGGTAAAATGAATGGGTTTATGGTCCTGGGATCAAGCTTGTGGAGGAGATCGTGAGGATACTGGAATTAGATATATATAATAAAATTGGTGATCCTCAATGGTTTTTAGGGTTTCGAGTAAGGTAAGCTGAGGGAGATGAAAAAAGTTGATCTGATTGGTCGCGATCGTGGAGTTTAAAAAGTGACATGCGGAACAGTCCTTGCTGCTTTGAGCATTATCTTCAGTATGGAAAAAGTTAATTCCAAGAGTTACTATTAGAAAGACAAAGAGGAAACCTATGTTAAAGATTCGTTTTTGCCTATCCTGCATTTTGTAAAAACTATAATATTAGAAATGAAATACAGTGTCAATAACAGAAGTAGAGGCGACGGGGATGATTTCTTGAAAGGTGTTTGATATGCAAACTAATTTGATCTGGCTTCTGGCTGCATTTCGTCTTGAAAAAAAGGCTTTGGAGAAAGCTTTGAAAATTGTCAACAAGCAGGAAGTAACGGTGCATACAAACATAGAAGTGAGATTAACAGGAGTCGGGATCAGAAAGAGCCGTATAACGCTGGAAAAGTATTTAGAAAAGCAAAAACCGGATTTAGTCTTGATCACAGGTATAGCCGGTGCTGTCCATCCTGGTTTAAAAGTGGGCGATATTATCTTTCCAGAGAAAGTATGCCTGGTTGATGGTGTTAACAAAATTCAGAAATTGTTAGATGTTAAAAATTTATCTGGAAATAAATTTCGTGAAAGATTAGAAAATAAAAAGAGGGCCTACACCACTCCTGTTTTAGCCACAGTGATGAGGACCTATCATCCTAATGACAAAAAATCTCTCAGGAAGGTGAATCCTGATATCTATGCGGTAGATATGGAAAGTTATTCTTTAGTTGAAGTACTGACTAAAAGTAAGATCCCGTTTGTTTTTTTCAGAGTGATATCAGATTCCTATAACATGAAATTCCCAAAAGATGCCTTCATTGATGCATTATTCTGTTTGAAGGGGGTCAAGCGAATTATCCTTTTATTTTGCAGTCCAATCTCATCATTTAGGATAGTCAGGATCATTCCGTCAATGCTTAAATCGCTGCGTAGGTTAAAAGAATGCTCGGTTGAATTTATTTCCAGCGTTGTGAAACCAAAAGCCGAATGAATAGCGGGCCTCCGATAAGAGCGGTTATAATACCCACTGGAAGTTCTGTGGGAGGAATTATAATCCTGGCAATTGTATCACAAAAGGCAAGGGCGATCCCCCCCAGAAAAAAGGAGCAGGGTAGAACATTTCGCTGGTCAAATCCGATCAGACGCCTTATGGCATGAGGGACGATCAGTCCGATAAAACCGATCGGCCCCACTAAAGAAACCACGGCTGCAGTGGAAAGCCCTCCGCCGATAAAAATGTTTCTCTGCACTTTTTTTACAGGAACTCCATGACCAAATGCCATATCTTCGCCTAGAGAAATATGGTTGAGATCATTGGCATGCCAAAACAGTAGGATCAAGCCGGGCAGGAGAAAAGGAAGCAGTGAGACCATTTCTGAATACCCGGCAATATCTACACCTCCCATCATCCAGCGTTGGAAAACGATTAAGGCATTGGGAGATGTTATATAGGTCAATAGAAGTATAGCTCCTCCGCAGACGATGCTGATTGTGACGCCGGCAAGAAGAATCGTGTATATTGATAGACCTTCAGATTTTTTTGAAAGCATATAGATCAACCCGAGGCTGGCAGCAGCACCGCCCACCGCAAGAAGTTGGATCGAACTGAATGGACCCCAGGTTATCCATAGGGAAGGGACGGAGATCGCCAGAAAAGCCCCAAGAGCAGACCCCCCGGAGATTCCGAGGGTATAAGGTTCGACCAGTGGATTCCTGAATAAAACCTGAAAAGCAGCTCCAACTACAGCAAGAGTTCCCCCTGCTAATAAAGCCAGGATGACTCTTGGGATGCGTTGGAACCAGAAAATGACTCCCTGAGGTGATGGATTTTCAAAGAGCTGATCCCAGGCCTGAGATGCTTTGATCGGTTCAACTCCGAACCAAGGTGCCACAACAGCCGTAATGAGAAAAAATAATCCAAAAAATAAGACAGTTTTAGTTTTCATGGTTTGTTTTCTGGTCTTACCCGGGGGATAAAAGTCGGCCGGTCATTTTCCGGATGCTTTCCAATTAGGATATCCGATCCATAAACCCTTTGAATGATCTCATTGGTGAGGATTTTATTTGGTTGTCCTTGAGAAAGGCACTTCCCATTATGTAAAAGCAGAATTGAATCGCTGAAAAGTGAGGCTAAATTTAAATCATGGGTGACAACAGCGATGCCAATACCTTCGCTAGATAATTTTTGCAGGAGCCGGAAAAAACGGATCCCGCTGTGGACATCCAATGCTGATGACGGCTCATCCAGAAGGAGTATTTTAGGTTTCTGTGCCAGAACAGATGCGAGAAAAGCCCTCTTTCTTTCTCCTCCTGAAAGATGGGATAGACGCCGGTCTCGAAGGGAATCCATACCGGTAATTTCAAGGCTCTCCTGAATTATGGTAAGGTCATGGCTTCCCATCGTTCCCCAACCATGAAGGTGGGGATACCGCCCCATATATGCCAGTTCCTCAACCGTATAATCATATTCATTGGTAAGATATTGCGGCAGATATCCAATAGTGCGGGCGATGATCCGTCTTTTTATTTGACTAATATTTTCTCCGTTGATCTGTACTGTTCCTTTATTAGGTTTAAGGATTCCTGCTGCGATGCGTAATAATGTTGTTTTTCCTGAACCATTGGGCCCAATAATTCCCAAAACATGGCCAGAGGGAACAGCAAGGCTGGCTATGCTGAGTTTCCAGCTTGATTCCGGGTAAAGATGCCATATATTGCTTAATTGGAGCATTTTTTAATTTCCAGGGAAATCATAGATTCCGGGATGTATGACTTGGGCCATTTTTATAGCAGCCTTGGGGATACGCATCCCTGGGATCAAGAGATAATCATCGGTAAGAAAATGAATGTTGCCGGTTCTAACTGCTGTCAGAATATCCAGGCGCTGCCAATCTTTTTTTAGCATTTTCTTATTTTCGACAGAAAATCCATCAGGAAAGATCTCAATTATGATATCTGGTTGACGCATAAGCAATGCTTCTTTGGATATATGAGGGTATAATCCTTCAAGGTTTGCAAAAATATTCTTGCCGCCTGCAATTTCAATGATCTCATTCAGAAATGTACCGGATGTCGTGGTCATTAATCCGGTCAGATCCCCTGGGGTATGTCCTAATGTTATGAACACCTTTTTTGGGGTCAGGCGAGAGGTTTTTTCTCTGATCTCATCCAATTCTCTTTTAAGCTGGTTAGCCAGACATTCAGCCTTAACCTTTCGATCTAATTTGCTGCCAATAATATGAATGGCTGAGAAGACATCCTCCAGTGAATCCATATTAACAGAGAGAAAATCAATCTCCTGAGACCGGCAGAACTGGGCCAAAGATTCATGTTTCCCTTGGGTTATCACAAGGTCAGGCTGAAGTGCTGTTAAAATCTCCAGGTTAGGATTGAATAAACCCCCGATCTTCGGTTTGTTTTTGGCATTAGGAGGGAAAATAGTAAAATCACTCACTCCTATTATATGATCGCCCCTACCGAGTGCATACACAATCTCGGTTATTCCTGGGGAGGCAGTTATCAACCGTGTTGGATTTTTTAATTTTGACGAGGGTTGATCCTGAGATGATGAAGCCGAAGACGATATTTCAGAGTTACACCCAAGAGACAACAATAAGGTCAAAACAACAAAAAACTTCCAGGAAACTGACAAAACCTTTTGTAAGATCATCTGTTTTTTTCTGAGAAAATAGTCAACCTAAGAAAAACACATACTTAAATAGGTAGAAAAAATAATTGTTGCTGTTTGAACACTTTTTGTCAACTTGGATTAAAATGATTGTGTGAGAATCTACTAAAATAATAAAAAATATTTTGACATTATAATATTAGAATAATAAAATTATTAATGGACACAGAGTGAAAGGGCTGCATAGCTGCTTTTAGGGATTTGTAAAAATTGTCTTCAGAAAGACTAGGAACAGATTACAAAAAAGGAATTTGATCATAAAAAGGCTATGATAGATACCTCGAAACAAATAATTAAAAGGAGAATAAAAATGGAAAAATACAGATGTACAGTTTGTGGTTATGTTTATGACCCTGAAAAGGGTGATCCTGATTCCGGGGTACCTGCCGGCACAATCTTCGCAGATCTGCCGGATGATTGGGTATGTCCGGTTTGCGGCGCGCCTAAAGATGCTTTTGAAATAGAGGAGTAAAAAGTGGTGCCGTTAGAAATAAGTAAAGATCTATATTGGGTCGGAGGGATAGACTGGGATCTCAGGGATTTTCACGGATATCTGACCCAGCGTGGTTCAACGTATAATGCTTACCTGATACTAGATGAAAAGGTTATTCTGGTTGATACCGTAAAACATTATCTTTTCGATGAGATGATCAGCAGGATAAGTCAGATAATAGATCCGGCCAAGATCGATATAATTCTTTCCAATCATGTTGAGATGGATCATTCCGGTTCAATTCCGAAGGTGCTGGAATTAGCCCCTAAAGCAGAAGTGATCACTTCAACCCAAGGCGAAAAGGGGCTGCGCAGACATTACAAGCAGGACTGGAAATTCCGTGTAATGAATTCCGGAGAATCTTATAAGATAGGGAAAAGAACACTGCATTTTGTCCATACTCCTATGGTACATTGGCCGGATAATATGGTGACTTATTTAGAGGAAGATAAGATTCTTTTATCCAATGATGCCTTCGGACAGCATATTGCATCTTCTGAAAGATACGATGCTGAGGTTGGCTGGGATATTGTTAGAGAAGAAGCCGCCAAATATTATGCCAATATTGTGATGCCCTATGGAGACCAGACCAAAAAAGCTTTAGATGTAGTTTCAGGATTAGAGATCGAGAAGATTTGTCCCAGTCATGGAGTGATCTGGCGGTCATACATTCCTCGTATAGTGGAACAATACAAAAGATGGGCCGATTACGCGAGCGAAAACAAAGCGCTGATCGTATATGACTCCATGTGGGGATCTACCGCTAAGATAGCAGAGAAACTCAAGGAGGGGCTGGAAGAAAGCGGCCTTGGGGTTACAATTAGAAACTTAAAGACAAATCACATATCCGATATCATGACCGATCTAATAGATACCCGCTTGATATTGATCGGTTCTCCTACTCTGAACAATGGAATGCTTCCTACTATGGGAAGTTTTTTAACTTATTTAAAGGGTTTAAGGCCCAAAAAGAGGATCGGATTTGCTTTCGGTTCTTTTGGGTGGGGCGGTCAGGCTGTCGGTGAGATAGAGTCAGTTATGAAAGGGCTTGGTTGGGAGATCCCGGAGCGATCGTTGAATATTAAATTTATTCCAGATGAAGCTGAACTGAATACAGTTAAGGAAGCTGCGGTAAAATTAAGAAAACACTTAGAATAACTTGGAGAGATCACTATAGAAAGGAGGAGGTTACCGCTTTCTTTCCTTCTAGCAAGATCGGCAGGATGGATGAAAATCTAAAAGAGACGGTATACCATCCTTTTTCATCTTTTGAAATTTTAGCCAAAAATAGGCAAATCGAAGGAAGCCTTCGGTTAAGCCGATATTAAACGGGGGCTTTTTTCTTGATCCGATTTTTATCTTTCCACAAGAGAGTTTCTTTTTTATTAGGCTTTTTTCATTCCCTGTATTTAATCTTATATAAAATGGCATAAGAATTGCTTTTATATATTATGATTGAAACATAAGCTTAACCTTAAAGAAGGAATGGCCTGTAAAATAGGGCTTGACTATTAACGAATGAAATAGGAGACAACAATGGAACATGAAAAGAATTGGTGGGTATATCCGGGCTTTAAAATTAAAATGGTTGTGTCTGACCTTTATTTGCCAGTTAATATTTCTTTTGTAAAGAAACCTGGTGAAAGTAATCGAGACCCCCTTTTTTATGTGACTGAATTGTATGGTACCGTAAAAGTTATAACAAAGAATTACACGGTTCATACTTATGCTGAAGATTTATTGAATTATAGGGGAAGCGCTGAATTCCCCGGGAGCGGAGAATCTGGGTTGACCGGGATCTGCGTGGAGCCGGAATCTGGGGACCTTTTTCTTTCCATGCTTTACAAAGACGGAGATGATTTCAAAGGTAAAGTTATAAGAGCTATCAGTAGCCGAGATGGTTTGAAGATGAAGGCTAGTGAAACAGTTATCGATAATATTCCTTCAACAAGACGTGCTCATCAGGTCCAAGCGGTTACTATTGGTCCAGATAATAAACTGTATATCAACATTGGTGACGGAGGAGATTGGACAAAATCTCAAGATAAAAATGATCTAAGAGGTAAAATTTTACGGTTAAGCCAAAATGGTAAGATCCCGTGGGATAATCCCGATCCAAATAGTCCGGTTTATGCTAAAGGATTAAGGAATCCTTTTGGAGCTGTTTGGAGAAAGAGCGACAGCTCTCTTTATATTGCAGGAAATGGACCTGATGTGGATGACCGCATCGCTAAAATCATGCCTTTTGAAAATTACGGATGGCCAGGTACGATGAGAAAAAATAGCATTTTTTGGTGGCATTATACCCAAGCCCCGACAGCCCTCGATTTTATGCAGGACGGTCAGTTCCCGGCTCAGTTTGGGGATCATCTCTTTGTAGCTTTATTTGGAGCCGCTTATCAAAAAGGTCCACATGAGAAGGGGAAAAAAATAATCAAAATCCAACTGAATGAATCAGCAACATCAGTCAAATCTTACGATCACTTTGTGGTATATAAAGGAAAAGAAGCTGCTAGTCCCTGTGGTCTTGCATTTGGCCCAGATGGTTTATATTTTTCTGATCTTCATGGAGAAAAAATGGGTGCAGGGAATATCTTCAAGATTGTTCCTGATTGGGATAAACTAAAAGAAATGAGAAAGAAAACAGAAGAATATGATAAGATTTGGAATTCTTCTTAGCGCCGGATATCAGATCCTGCGTGACAATTAAGACGATTAATAACACTCGAAGATTATATAAAGCGGCTTAGGGAATTGACATGATGATTAATCCGTATTATTGTTTTATCCACGAGGACTTCGATGTCAAAAGTCACAAGATTTGGTGTGTCGCTTGATGATGAATTGCTTCATAAATTTGACGCCTTGATCGAGAAAACTGGTTATTCCAGCCGCTCCGAAGCCATTCGAGACCTGATTAGAAATAGAATGGTAGAAGAAGAGTGGAAAGAGGAAAGTACGATTACAGTAGGAATACTCGGCCTTACTTTTGATCATGACGCCCGGGAGCTTACTGAAAAGTTAACCAAGATCCAGCATCAATATATTGATGCTATTGTATCTTCTACCCATCTTCATCTGGATTCCCATAATTGCCTCGAGGTCATTTTACTTAAAGGGGAAAGCGGCCTGATCAAAAAGATCGCAGACGAACTTATTAGCACCCGAAGAGTTAAGCATGGGAAGTTATTAACGATGTCCACTGGCTCACAACTTTCCTGAATCATCAGTAAAATAGGCCGATTTGTATCAATCTCTTTTCAATCTTGGACAAATAGTTTTCAAAATTAAGGAATATTGAATCGGTCATGGTGCTGGTTTAATTTATTATCAGCCTCTTTTACCCCACTGGGGTGGGGCGCGCTGATGTCAGCCCAAACACGTCAATGCCTCGAGTTCGAGGTGTTAATCATGAAACAAGAAAAAAGATAAAGGCTGCCCTTTTATGAAAAAAGGGCAGCCTTAAAAGGGGATGGATTAAAAGATTAGGTGATTTATGTAAAATCCTTCGAAAAAAGGAGGGGTTAAAAGGAGGGATTTACATTTTCTGTTGCGTCTTTCTTTCCTCATTTTTGTCATTCCATATATATATACGCTGGTTTTGGGAAAAAAGTTGCCAATTATGCTTGAAAACAAGAGATTTTTATGTTTTTTTCCTAAATTAGGAAATTCATTAAAAAATTTGGTCATCAATTTAGTTTTTTAATCATGAAAAGAAATATGAAAGTATCCTAAAAGAAGGGAAATTATACTGTAACTTGTTGAAAACAAATAATATGTTTTACTTTTCTTATTTGATCTAACCCCTTAACCAATGCTATGAAAATATTATATCATAAATTATTATAAAATATCAAGCTTTTATTCAAATTTTTTATTATTTTCAATTAATTAGTTTGTTATGGCAGTTTTTTGCCTTATATTGCACCAAATTTACATGTTTTTTTGACTTTATATAAAAACAACACCTGATCGCTAATTTCTAAAAGAACCTTTGACTTAGGAAAAATGTTATTTTACTATGAATAATCCGGGTAAATTTTTAAGAGGATAAGTAACATGGATAAAGAGGAATTTAAAAAATACGGATATCAGTTCATCGATTGGATCGCTGATTATTTAGATGAGCTTGAAAAGTATCCTGTGTCTGCAAAAACAAGACCAGGTGAGATAAAAAGGAATTTGCAGGATAAAATTCCTGAGCATGGTGAAGATATGGATGTTATCTTCAGGGATTTTAAGGAGATTATCCTCCCGGGCATGACTCACTGGCAGCATCCTTCCTGGTTTGCCTATTTTCCGGCAAACAACAGCCAGCCTTCCATTCTGGCTGAGCTTTTGACCGCAGGCATGGGAGCCCAATGTATGAGCTGGCAAACTTCTCCGGCAGCTACGGAACTAGAGGAAGTAGTCATGGAATGGCTGCGCAAGATGCTTGGTCTTTCCGAAGGAATGGAGGGCGTTATTCAAGATACGGCTTCTACATCTTCTTTAGTGGCCTTGCTTTCAGCGAGAGAAAAAGCCACAAACTTTGTTTCTAATCAAAAGGGGATGAATAATGACCTGGTTGTCTATACTTCAGAAGAGGCACATTCTAGTATTGAGAAAGGGGCCAAGATTGCCGGTTATGGGAAAGAGAACATAAGACTTATTCCAACTGCTCTGAATTATGCTATGATCCCGCCCCAATTGGAAAATGCCATAATCAGAGATAAAGAGAGGGGCTTGAAACCTGCTTGTGTTGTCGCTACTGTAGGCACAACATCTTCCGGTGCGCTTGATCCTCTTTTGCTCATTGGCAAGATCTGCAAGTACTATGATGTCTGGCTTCATGTGGATGCTGCCTATGCTGGATTGGCTGCCATGCTACCCGAAAAAAAACAGATCCTGAATGGGATCGAATATGCTGATTCCTTTGTCTTCAATCCTCATAAATGGATGTTAACCAATTTTGACTGCTCTGCTTATTTTGTGAAAGATAAAAACACTCTACTGAAAACATTTGAGATCCATCCGGAATATTTGAAAACTCAGATGGATGCCATGGTTAAGAACTACAGAGATTGGGGGATACAATTAGGAAGACGGTTTAGAGCTCTGAAATTGTGGTTTGTCCTTAGGTATTATGGAGAAGAAGGCCTGCGTAGGATGGTGAAAGAACATATACGCCTTGCTCAGCTCTTTAAGGGTTTCATAGAAGGTCATGATAATTTTGAATTAATGGCACCGGTTGATCTGAGCTTGGTGTGTTTCCGGTTAAATGACGGCCGGCCGGAAGAAACCATGAATCTGATTAATAAAAAGTTCTTAGATAGAATAAATCAAACCGGAAAATTATTTTTGACATCAACCAATTTAAAAGGAAAATTTGTTCTCCGTTTTGTGGTCGGGTCCAGAACGACAGGAGAAGTCCATGTCCGGGCAGCATGGGATTTGATTATGAAGACTGGAGAAGATATCCTTTCCAAGATGTAACGCCTATTGTACAAATAATTCAGAAATTTAGCTGATAACTCCGTTGGTGTATAACTTAACATGCAAAATATAATCCACTAATACATCATAGTTTTCGGCAAACCTATTAACTCTTTCTTCGAGTGAGCTTTTCCCTAGGAGTTTAACTTCGATCTGATCAAGATATATATAATTAACAACAGCACGTGCATGTATGGCTTCCAGAGGTTCCAGTGCTTTAAAAAGTTTTAAGGCCTTATTTTTTACAAGGGTCACGTCCCATTTTTTTAAATCAAGAAGATGTCGTATTTTAAGAGAAGGATAAATTAAATTCCGTGCCAGAAAAGTCTGTCTTATTGTTTGCTTGCATTCCTCGATAGTATCTTCGGAATACAGACCTTTTTTTTGAGTGGGGATGGGAAGAAATTCTGCGATCGTATCGAATATCAGCTTTTTGTTTTCTTTTCCATAGATCCAACCTACATATGGAATGAGAATGCCGCTCTTTAACAGATTTAATTTTTTTTCTTTGAACCTGGATCCTAAAAAACTATCCTGATAAACATCTCTTGGTTGTTCGTTATAGTATTTACTCAAATAGTTTCCCAACCCATACATATATGAATTCATTATCATCCCTATCTGAGAAAGGTCTAAAAATGTAATGGGATCCGTTCGGACACCCTTTTCAACTTTACCAGAACACATCATAAAAAGATCACAAGCCAGAAACAAAGATTTTCTGGTGAAATCTAGAATATATTTCCTTTCTTCATTAGGCAGGTCTTTTATAATAAACAAAACATCAATATCATCTTCAATAGTGGGTATCCCCCGCAGCCAGCTGCCTCTCAAGTTTATGGACAAAAAATTATCCCCATATTTAGCCTTCAGTTTCTCTCCTGTTTCATTAAGAGTGTCTTCGAGCAGGTCAAACAGTCTATTTCTTCTAAGGGGATTATCCGGGTGGAAAAAAGGAAACCTGAACTCATGGCTTGCTCTGAGGTAAAATTTAATGGTTTTGATGTCTGTTTTTTTATTAATGGAATATTCAGCCATTTTATGATTTCTCTAACGGCAATTTTAATTCTTATGATCGATATTTTCAACGTTTTAAAAACTTGAAGATACAGAAGTAAAAGTGTACATTATTCACTGAAATCTACGAAAAATAGCCAGAAAAATGATCGTTCTTACCGACAGTATCTCTTTTGCAGAATGTTTGATCCTTCCAGGACAAAGTTGGGTTAAAAGGGATATTTCTTATTTTGATGAAAATACTGCTTTAAAGGAAATAGCCTCTGAGATTTTTCCTGATGGATCATTCTATCAAACAGATGTTTTCTCAGGGTGGAGATGGAGTTTTGCTTTCATTTCTGAGAAATTAGGACTTTCTAATTATGATTTAATGATAGATGTAGGCAGAATAAGAAATGATCTCCCGCATGGGCTTGTGTTTGTGGCTGGAGAGAGTAATTTCTGCCATGGACACCACGGCCGTAAATGGACAGCTCTACCCGGGAACCTGCATTTAACGGTTTTCCTTACACCCAAATGCCGGATGGCTTTTTTCGGGACAGGATTTTCCATACTTGCGGCTGTCTCAGTGGTTGAAACCATTGATGGTTTCCAAGGATTAAAGGGAAAGGCTCAGATCAAGTGGGTCAATGATATTATTATTGGAGAGGCAAAAATCGCTGGATTCCTGGCCCATACTCACAGCATGGGAACTGAGGTTGAATCTGCCATCATCGGCATAGGAATGAATGTTGAAACTAATCCTGGTATCGGGAGTGATGATTTTATTCCGGATTCAGTCTCCCTTTTAGAACTGGTATCGACCGAGGAAGATTGTGATCTAGGTAAGGTTTTCCGGAGGTTGCTGACTAGATTGGAGAAAAATTATATTCAGCTTAGGACCGGAGATTATAATAAACTCCTCTCTTTTTATCGAGAAAGGTCACTGGTCATAGGACGCAAGGTGAAGATCCTTTCGGATAGAGAGGATAGCGACAAAAGTGTCATTGCTTCGGGAGTAGTCAGGAAGATAGGTGATAATTTGGAACTTTATCTTGAAGGGCGGGAGCATCCAGTCACCCATGGACGGCTGATTTTGGAATAATTGAGAAAAAGATTTATATTAAGTCAAATACAGGTCATATCTTGACTTGTTAGAAATGGGATTCTATACTTGCGTGTATTCCACGACGTGTAATTAATGTGGGAGAAGATGAATTAGGATAGATCAAAACTGAAATATCATGTTGAAAATATATTATTTCAGGATTTCTTTTCGTCTCGTCAAGGAGATTAATAAATGGGAACAGCAAACTTATTAGTAATATGTTTATTAGCGATTTTCTGGGTTTTTACCATTTTAGCTGTTTTGGCTCTCCTGATGAGATTGATCATCCTGGTCTTTCCTGAAAAAAGGGGGAAAATAGATGGGGCTATAATTTCAGCGATAACGGCAGCGGCTTTTTCCGTATTTCCTGGACTGAAAATTACGAAGATAGAGGAGAAAAAATGATATTCACCAAGACAGAAAAAACCATTCGTGTAATGTTCATGCCTTTTCGGGATGGCCTGCAGAGTTCATTTGGAGGAAAGGTCCGCCTTGCAGATATCCTGCCGGCCATGCAGGCTTCTGCTGAAGCCGGGATACATCATTTTGAGTTTGGTGGGGGCGCTCGCTTTCAAGCTCCTCTTTTTTATTTAGGAGAAAATCCATTTGAAGATATGAGGAAGATGCGTGAAGTGGTAGGTCCTGATGTCGATCTTCAAATCCTGACACGTTCAGTTTCAGGTGTTACTCTTACTACTCAGTCTCCTGAGACACTGAGGATGCAGGCAGAGTTAATGAAAAACGCCGGGACCACTTGGGACCGTAATTTTGACTATATGAATGATGTAAGAAATCTGATTAATACAGGCCGTCCTATTGTTGAATCCGGAATGCATCATCAAGTTGCCATCGCATTGATGGGGATGCCTTTTCATTCGGATAAGGTTCATACCGCGGATTTTTACATAAATATTGGAAAACAGTTGCTTGACAGTGATCTACATATTGACAGTATTTGTTTAAAGGATGCCAGCGGCACAACTGATCCTAAGACCATATACGATACTGCAGTTGGCCTAAAAAAACTAATGCCGCCTGAGATGATATTGTGGATGCACACCCATGACACAGCCAGCATGGCAGTCGCCTGTTATATGGCGGCGGTTGCCGGAGGGGCTGATGGGATTGATCTGTCAGTGCGGCCGATGGCAAGTGGAACAGTTCAGCCTGATGTACGGTCCATGGCTCACGCGTTAAAGGGGACCGGATACAAACTGGATGTAGATCCCTCAAAAATGAATGAAATAGAGAATATGCTCAGTGAATTGATGAAAGATTATGACTTTAATCCTACCACAACTACACCCGACGCCCGCGTTTTAGGGTTTCCTATGCCGGGTGGTGCTATCGGGCCCAATGTTCATATGATGGTTAAAGCCGGGATCCTGGATAAATACAGTGATGTCTTAGCAGAGTTCCCAGTTGTAGTGGAAGCAGGTGGGGCCTGGACTAGCGTAACCCCAGGCAGTCAGCAGTACTGGCTGCAGGCTTTTAATAATGTTCTTTACGGAAGATGGAAGAAGATCGATGCCGGTTATGGAAAAGCTGTGCTGGGTTATTTTGGGAAAACTCCCCTTCCTCCTGATCCAGAAGTCGTCAAGATTGCCTCAGAACTATTGGAGATGCCTGTTTTTGAAGGTGATCCTTTAGAGGCTGCGCCTAAGAATATCGAACCGGCAAAAAAAGCTTTGGAGGAAAGAAATATACCGGTCACGGATGAGAATATATTTTTGGTGATGGCTGCGATGGTTCCCGGAAAGAAAATGGAGCTTAATGAGGGAATTCGGCTTTTGACTGGAAAGGCCAAGATAGATATTCCGCTTAAAGAAAAAGAGGAACCAAAAGCTGAAACTCAGCCTCCTGCTCCTTCTACAGCAGTTCAACCGATCACAAGTGGTCCGGTAACATCACGTTGCACTGTTACGGAGAATAATATTTCCCGTGTGTTTACAGTGATACTGGAACCAATTAACGCCCCTCAGACTAATCAGGCAACTTCTGTGTCTCCTTCTCCCAATGAATCTTTGGATACAGTGGCTGGAACCTCTGTTTATTCCACCTTTGCTGGTACCGTAGAAGTTGTTGATATTAAAGTCAAAATAGGTGATGCGGTAACCAAAGGCCAGGTGGTGGCTAATGTGGAAGCCATGAAGGCTACCCATGACATTGTGGCTCCCAAAGATGGAAAAGTTACGGCCATACATGTGAAAGTCGGGGATGAGGTAGATTCCACCAAACCCATCCTGACTCTTTCATAAAGGGCTGCGATCATGAATGCCGTCGCTAAACTATTACAGCAGTCGGGATTTGCCAATCTTAGTTGGGGAAATTGGGTTATGTATCTGGTGGGAGGAATTCTTATCTATTTAGCCATAACCAAAAAATATGAACCGTTACTTTTAATCCCCATTGGTTTCGGGACGGTTCTAGCCAATCTTCCTTTAGCTGAAATGGGTGCTTATGATGATGGTATTATAGCCCTTATTTACAATCAGGGTATACGGACAGAATTGCTTCCGCCTATAATCTTTTTGGGAGTGGGCGTGCTGACGGATTTCCGGCCTTTATTAGGAAGACCTTTAACCTTTCTTTTAGGAGCATCGGCTCAATTAGGTATTTTTGTGGCTGCCCTGGGAGCTGCTTATCTTCTTGATTTTAACTTCAAGGAAGCGGCCTCCATTGGAATTATCGGTGGAGCAGACGGCCCTACATCAATTTTTCTCTCGAGCCAGCTAGCACCTCATCTCCTTGGACCTATTGCCGTAGCCGCTTACAGCTATATGTCTTTGGTGCCTATTATCCAGCCTCCCATAATCCGCATACTTACGACCAGAAAAGAGCGGGAGATCGATATGCCCCAGGCTATTCCAGTATCCAAGACTGCGGTCATTTTATTCCCAATCATTACCGGGATTGTAGCTTCCCTGGCCATTCCTTCCAGTGCGCCTCTGATCGGAATGTTGATGTTTGGTAATCTTATACGGGAGTGCGGAGTTACCGAACGCCTGAAAAAAACTGCCGGTGGAGCCTTGATCGATATAGTGACTATTTTTTTGGGAATCGCAGTGGGAGCAACTATGGATGCCGGCCATTTTTTAAATCTCAAGACTCTTTATATACTTTTATTAGGCGCTATTGCATTTTCCTTCAGTACAGCAGGGGGAGTGGTTTTCGCGAAAATAATCAATATCTTTTTAACCAAAGACAAAAAGATCAATCCCTGCATTGGTGCAGCCGGGGTGTCGGCTGTCCCCATGGCTGCCCGGGTTGTGCAGCAGTTTGTTTCAAAACATACAGATGGGAAAGTTAACCCTTTGATGCCTGCTATGGGACCGAATGTAGCCGGGGTTATCGGATCAGCCATAGCTGCAGGAGTTTTTCTCACATTTCTTGGCTAAAATTCTGGTGATGTCACCAGAACAAGAGGGATTCTTAATAATTTTTAACCATTCTATCTTTATAATATATTAATATATAGTACAATAATAAAGAGCTAAAAATTAAAAAGAGGAAGGAAGGCATGAAAAAATTTTGGCGCTGTCATGTGTGCAATGACATTCATTATGGAGTAAGGCCGCCTGAGATCTGCCCGACCTGTATGGTAAAAGATGCTTATGTTGAAATATCTTCCCAGGAAGCGAAAAAGATAATAGGCCCGGCTGAAACAACTTTAGACAAGGGGAAATTCAGGGCTGCTATAGAACAGCTTTCTGAAAAAAGAGAATTCCAAGTCAATCCCGACAATGAAAAGGTTACTCAACTGATTGAAGGAGTCTTTAGTAATGAGAAAAATCAAGAATTAAAATATTGTCCCTGCAGAATGATCGAAAAGGATTTTGAAAAGGATCTTCAGTTGATCTGCCCGTGCAATTTTCTTATCCATGAAACCTATAAAAATAAAGATGAGGGGGAATGCTGGTGTGGCTTATTTAAAAAAAGGAGTTAAATATGAGTACATTGATCATGTTTCATGGTAAGGAGTGTCCCCACTGCGCAAAAATGAGGCCGTTAGTCGATAAATTGGACAAAGAGGAAGGCATAAAGATAGAAAAATTAGAAGTATGGCACGACGAAAAAAATGCGGATAAGATGCGTTCCTATCGAGATGTTATAACCGCAAAATGCGGGGGTCAGCTTAGGGTCCCGACTTTTTTAAATACGGAAACCAATGATGTTTTCTGTGGTGAAGTCGAATATGACGAGCTGAAAGCCTGGGCCAAAAAATAAAGATTTTTGGCAGGGATCTTCAGATAAATTAAGTTCTGGAGGAAATTTTATGCCTGTTTCACATGAGACTAAAAATATGTTTCGGATCATGGATGATGAAGGCAGGGTAATCGAAAAAAAGGATCCCGAACTATCAAAATCCCAGCTTGAAAATATTTACCTCTATATGATTACAACCAGGCTGGTTGATGTTAAGTCTCTGAAACTTCAACGTCAAGGGCGGCTTGGTACCTTTGCTCAAAGCCTGGGGCATGAGGCCTGTCAGGTGGGATCAGCCTTGGCCCTTACGAAGGAAGATTGGTTTTTTCCCTATTTCCGTGACCTGGGCGCTTACGTTACTTTAGGGCTGCCGCTTGACTTATATTTTGTTTACTGGATGGGTAATGAGAGGGGTATGTCGATACCACCAGAATTAAATATATTTCCTCTTGCTGTGCCGGTGGCTTCTCAAATCCCCCATGCTGTGGGTGCTGCCATGGCAGCTAAAATAAAAGGTGATAAGCGTGTATTTTTAACCACGTTTGGAGATGGCGCCACCTCAGAGGGAGATTTTCATGAAGCTTTGAATTTTGCCGGTGTTTATAAAACTCCTAATGTGTTTGTATGCTTTAACAATCAGTACGCCATTTCCCTTCCCAGAGACAAACAGACCGCTTCGAAAACCCTGGCAGAAAAAGCTGAGGCATACGGTTTTTCAGGCCGATTAGTCGATGGAAACGATGTGTTGGCTGTGTATGTTTCCACCAAACAAGCATTGGACAAGGCTAGAAAAGGCGGAGGACCTTCGATGATCGAAGCCTTTACATACAGGATGAGCGACCATACAACTTCTGATGATGCCACCAAATACCGCTCAGAAAAGGAAACCAAAATATGGGAAAAAAGAGACCCGGTTTTAAGATTTAAAAAGTATCTTCAAAACAAAAAAATATGGAACAACCAATTTGAGGAAAGGATAACCAGAAAAGCAAATGAAAACATAGAAAAAGCAGTAAAACAGGCAGAAGCGATGCCTCAGCCCAAAATAGAAGATCTGTTTGAATATACCTATAAAGCAATGCCTTCCCACCTGAAAGAGCAGTTGAATGAGCTTAAGATATTCCTAAAGGAGAAAAAGTGATGAAGTTGAATATGGTACAGGCTTTAAATCTGACCCTTGTAGAGGAGATGGAGAAGAATTCCGATGTTGTGATATTAGGCGAAGATGTGGGGATTGATGGAGGGGTTTTCCGGGTTACAGATGGCTTGATAGAAAAATTTGGTCCTGAAAGAGTCATAGATACTCCTTTGGCTGAATCGGCCATGATCGGGGCTGCTATTGGAATGGCGGCATATGGCCTGCGGCCGATTGCCGAGATTCAATTTATGGGATTTGTATATGAAGCTTATCATCAAATAGTGGATCATGCTGCCCGGTTGAGAAACCGTACCAGAGGAAGATATTTTGTGCCCATGGTGATCAGGATGCCCTATGGAGCCGGAGTTAAAGCCCTCGAACATCATTCGGAAAGTACGGAAGCGATTTTCTGTCACATTCCCGGCCTGAAGGTGGTAGTGCCTGCAACACCCCATGATGCACGAGGCCTTTTAATCTCAGCTGTCCGGGATGATGATCCGGTCATATTCCTTGAACCCAAAAGGCTTTACCGAGCCGGAAAACAGGAAATTCCTGATGAGCCAGAAGAGATTCCATTGGGTAAAGCCAAAATCCAAAGGGAAGGTGAGGATATTACTATAATTGTATGGGGCGCCATGGTGCCGGTTGCGGAAGCTGCTGCTGAACAGGTAGAAAAAAAGGGTATTTTTCCCGAGGTCATAGATCTTCGGACACTAAGCCCCATGGATTCAGCCGCCGTAGTGGATTCAGTGAAAAAGACCGGCAGAGCTCTAATCGTCCATGAAGCCCCGCGAACCTGTGGTCTGGGTGCAGAGATCGCCGCACTTATCGGCGAAAAGGCGCTCCTTCATTTGAAGGCCCCGGTACTGAGGGTTACTGGTCAGGATATCACAGTTCCTCTGGCTAAAAGTGAACACTATTATTATCCCTCTCCTGAGAGGGTGATTTTTGCTATAAACAAGATCATGGAGTGGTAACATGGCAAAGCAATTTAAATTTCCGGATGTTGGGGAAGGTATAACCGAGGGAGAAATTGTAAAATGGCGGGTAAAAGAAGGTGATGAGGTCGAGGAAGATCAGACTTTGGCCGATATAGAAACAGACAAAGCGGTAGTTGAAGTTCCATCTCCCTATTCTGGTACAGTACTCAAGCTTCATTTTAAAGAGGATGATATTGTGAAAGTGGGAGAACCTCTGGTAACCATAGGTGAGAAAGGGGAAGATCCGGAAAAGGTTACAACAGAAGAGATTCCTGAGGAGGAAGAGACCACAGCGCCTTCGGTTGTTGGCGATATAAAGGAAAGCAAAAGAGAGATCATCGATATCCTGGCTACTCCAAAAGTGAGAAAACTGGCCCTGGATTTAAAAGTCGATATCAAGGATGTACACGGCACAGGAAAATACGAGAGGATAACCGAAGAAGACGTTAAAAAGGCGGCCGCTGGTGAAAAAAAGAAATCACCAGATAAACCTGCGGTTAAAATTAAGTCAAATTATGATTTTTACGGGACTCTGAAAAGGATCCCCCTGCGAGGGGTGAGGAGGGCAACTGCCAAAAAAATGGCGGAATCTGTCTCTCATGCCGCCCATGTAACTCACTGTGATGAAGCAAATGCAGAAAAGTTGGTGCATATCAGGGAAACGATGAAATCGGAAGCAGAGAAAGAGAATATTAAATTAACCTACCTTCCTTTTATAGTTAAAGCTTTAATAGCTGCTCTTAAAAAACACCCTGTTTTAAATGCGACACTGGAAGAAGATACCGAAGAGATCGTGATCAAGCAATACTACAATATTGGTATAGCAGTGGATGTTCCTGAGGGACTCATTGTTCCGGTAATTAAATATGCGGAACAAAAAGACCTATTCGCTTTGGCAGAGGAGATTCAACAACTGGCTGAGAATGCCAAGGCCAGAACATTGGATCTGGCAGATTTAAAGGGAGGGACCTTTTCCATAACCAATGTCGGTTTACTGGGAGGGGAATTCGCTACGCCGATTATAAACTATCCTGAGGTCGCGATCCTGGCTACTATGAAAATAGCGGACAGAGTCCGGATGGTTGATGGTGAGATAAAGATCGTAAAAACACTGCCCCTCTGTCTATCCTTTGACCATAGGGTGATAGACGGAGCTGAAGCAGCCCGGTTCATGAATGATCTTATTCAGCTTTTGGAGGATCCGAATCAGATCTTGAAGGGAGAAGAACGTTCTTAAAACAGTCAGTTTGAACCGGCTGGTATTAATCTATAGATCACCTTAACATGTACCCAATTAATATTAGAATCTCCATTTAATGGGATGTTGTGATCCTTGATATTTCAATATCAAATGGACATTGAAAAGGACAAACCGACATGATAATATTTCGGCTAAAGAAAATATGTTTTTAAGAAAAAGATACTATTGGATTTTTTATCTCTTGCTCATACTGGGTATTACATTTATTTTTCTGAGTAATAACTATTTACTAAACAGGACGGTCAGAGAAATATCAATGAGACTGGTCCAGATTGAGATTTTATCAAGTAAAACTGCTGTGGATTATAAAGTGTCATTTTATAAGGATCACTATGAAGTGAAAGTCTATAACAATATTAATGATCTGTGGGAGATATACACACGAGATTTTTATCCTAAAGGTATCATTACAGATTCTCTGCCAGTAGAGTTCTACTTTTCAAGAGGAAGATTCAGAGAGTATCAATTTAAAGACAGAAATAGAAAAACTCCTAAATCAATGATTCTCTATTTTTCTTATAAGGGGAGTGAAAAGAAAAGAGCGCTTATATTTTTCAAGGATAATGACTGGAAAGTTTTAGGTTAGATTTACATGAAAAAACTTTTGTCTTTCGTAGAAAGATCCTGGCCTTTCCTTGTTTTTTTAGTATTTACTATCGGGATCCGCATTTTTTCCTATTCTATTATGCAGCCTGTTGTCCATACGGATACTATCAGTTATCTTTTTATTCAGGAATTGGATTCAGTTAGAACACCAGGATACCCTCTTTTTCTTGAGATTTTCTTTTCTTTAAATGATCTTTTTTTTCTGACTGTTGATTATTTTGATCTAATATGCTTCGCGCAAATATTTTTCCTTGGATTCCTTAACTCCCTTCTTATATACAAGATCACAGAGGCTTTAACAGCGAATAGAATATTTTCAATGCTGATGGGTATTATTTATAATTTTAACTTTTTTGTCGTAAGCTTTGAATATCAAATCCTAACTGAATCTCTTTCCATTACACTTATTTTAGCGGGGATACTCTTCTATATAAGTATCCATAAAGCCAAAAAAAGCTCGGCAGTTTTAGCAGGGATTATTTTCGTTTTGCTTATATACACGAGGCCTGGTTTTCTTCTTTTAGGTTTTGCACTTCCGGTGCTGACCTTTTTGGGATTTATGCCCCGCTCCAAGGAAAAGAAATTCTGGAAGGATCTTGGTCCTTTCCTTGTTATTTTTCTTTTAATAAATATCCTTGGTATCGGTGCTTGGTCCATGCGCAATCAGATCAAATATGATTATTTCGGCATGTCAAGTCTTATGCCTTTTAACCTAAGGTGGTATACCAATACTCTTATCCATAAATATAGACCGCGTGGTGATGAAAAATTGAACAAGATAGCCGCTGTCTATGCGGAAGAATACGAGAAAACAGCTTCTTCTTCTGTGACATTTTATAATTTTCAGAAAAGGGTGAGTGAAGAGATGGGCCTTACAGAAACAGAAATATCTAAAGCCCTTTTAAAAATAAATATCCACTTGATTATGGATTATCCAGGAGAATATTTTGAACAGGTGCCTGGGTCCATGGTAAATTATTACCAACAATATTCACCGTTGTGGGCAGGTGGAAATACCAAGAAATTTATTCTAAGTAAAAATCTGTTCTCAAAAATCTTTAAATTCTTTTTCTTCATTTATCAAAAATTATTCACCAGCACTTTGTTTCTGATTATTCTTGTGGCTGCCGCCCCAATCATAGTTCTTATGCTCACGTTTAAAAACAAGCCGGTCTTTCATGGATGGGTGATTATTGAGACATTTATACTTTATAATTGTATTGTTTCTGTTTTTTCCACGAATGCAGGTGTCAATAATCTTAGGTATAGAGCGCCGGTTGAGCCTTTGATCCTTTTGGTTTTATATGCTGCGATTTTTTATCTTTTTATGAGGATCAGGGAATCTGGAGTTTTTTTATCCCGGCATTCTTCTTGACAACATAGGCTTTTGCTCTAGGTTCTCCATTTTTGGAATCGGAAATTTGGATTCTGGGACCGACAGGCAAATCACATACAATCTGATCGAATTCCAACCCCCTAGATCTTATTTTTTCTATGATTCCGAAAATCTTATTACTCGGTCGGGATGTAGTAAGGATAAGAGAATATCCATTGTCCTGCAATTCCTTTAATTTTTCTAAAGAGCCGCCTATAAATTCTATATCCTCAACCTCATCAAGAGGGACAGCTGAATGTTTTATGATTATACCTTCCAGATCACAGAAAATTGTAGCTTTTCTATTTTGACGAAATGTTTTTTCGGTGATAGGAATAGGAATGTGAGAAACATTTTCAATCTCAGGGAAAGGGGTCATGTTTCCTTCTGAATCACAAGCAATGGTTTTATCTGAGAAGTTCTTAAAAAGGAGTTTAAAGAAAATATTTTCGCTGTACATAGTGATAAGATTGCGGATCATGATCTCAGGAAGACTGCGGCGGGTAGTGTCTTTTTTAAGGATTCGTTCATGACATAGGATATCCGGAGTATTGACCAGTAAGATAATATCCAGATTTTCAAGATATTCGACTCCGCCGAGAATGCAGTTCTCAAAAAGAATGATACCCTTTTCTATCCCGGCGACATCTATAGTGAGGTCTTTTTTCCCGCTGAGACGGTTATAAGCATTTTTTATATAAAGATCCTTACCCATGATCAATTCTCTTAGATCCCGGAAGATAAGCTCAAAATTCCACCAGCTGAACTGGTTGATGGCGTAGAGATAGGCATCTATACCAGTTCTCCATTTTTCCTGCATCCATAATTTTCTTTCTGCCGAATCAAGATTGAACCTCCAGTCGCCCGAATAAATGATGTTTTCAATTTTATTATGTTTCAGTTCATTTGAAATCTTATTGACCAGAGTTGTTTTTCCGGAGCCGGCCCTGCCGCACACACCCGCTAGAACTCGCTTTTTGTGGACAGCTAACTCTTTTATTCTATTAACGATTAAATCAGTGATCTCCACTGATGTATCTCCTTGTTTTTGTGAGCGTGTCTTCAGTTCCGAATTCAAACATTTTTGTCAGAGGCAGAACAATGGTTCGTGCCTTTTTAATATAAGGTCGAACAACATCAAAGGCATAATCAATATCTTCAGATTTTGGGTTCAATACGGCTGCATTGTATACGATAGATTTCAGGAGCATGGTATTATGGCAGATCATAATTCCTGTGAATCCATTTTTTTTGATAGAATTAAGGTCTTCATTCTCAATAAGGTCTAGTGCGACGCCTTCTTCAACAACAGCCAAGGTTTTGTATGTCCCATAGACATATCTTTCTTCAGGTATACAAACACCGATAGCATCGTAGTCAACCGAGAATTGTTCCTCGATGATATAATCACAGAAAGTGATCAACGTGGGGATTCTTGAATTGGCCCGATCCAGAGCGTAGATCAATGATTTTCCGGGACCCCTGAGTTCTGAAACCTCCTCCCGGCTGAATAAAAGGTTTAGTGATGAATATTTTCCTTTCACATAATTTTTTAGCAGGTCTGCACTGTATCCGACAGTAATAATTATCCGTTCAGCGAGATACTGGTACTTAGAGATTAAATAATCAATGGCGCGCAGTTCCCCCAGTTCAACCAGGGCTTTGGGAATATAATCCGTCTCAGGTTTAAGCCTCGTGCCGAGTCCGGACGCTAGGATTATGACATTGAAGGTTTTATTTTTTATACTGAACAATGGCGAAACTTTATACATATTAAGCCTCTTGGTTTTGTTTATTTTTTTTATTTGGTTTCCAAAATGCCAGATGGATAATAGTTTTGAGAACAGACCATATATTTTTTGGCTTGAATATCTTCGTTGCTCCTCCACCAGGCCTTTCCACATGAATATAGGGAACTTCAATATATGTTTTACCTTCTTTTATCGCTTTTATTAGTAGCTCTGATTGGAAGCCGAAGCCGGTGCTGTTGAGTTTTATTTTTTTCAACCACTCTGTCTTGTGAATCTGTATCCCATTATAATACTTCAGGGATAAACGAAAAAAAACATTCATAAACTTAGTGAATGCCTTTGAGATCAACTGCCTGATTCTATTTCTGGATTCAGGATTTTTTATATACCCGCACACTACATCAGCTTTTCCGACAGCCGAAAACACTTCATCAAGTGTTTCTCTAGGAAAAACATTATCGCCATGTACCATAACTGAATACTGCATTCGGGCATCATTTCTGCCTGAATTGTAACTGGCACCGAATCCCCTTGTTTCAGGATGTGTGATAACGCGTATCTTGTTATTATTTCTGAGATTTTCCTCGATGATCGTAAGGGTTCCGTCAGTGCTGCCGTCATTGACAACGATGATCTCGTAATCTTCAAAATTTTTTTCTGCGGCATACACGGCCGCATCGATAGAGCCTTGAATGTTACCTTCTTCATTCAAGGCTGGGATGATTATGCTTATAGATCTTTTTTTTAATATTTTTTCCCTTTCAGATGTCATGAAGATTTTCTCTATGTTCTGTTATGCTTTTTATATAATTAGTTACCTTAAATTGAAACATCCAAATTTTATAGGCAAACAAAAGATTTTTCAAGCTGAGAAAGAGAGGAGTTTCCGGCCTTATATCACAAAAAAAGCAAGTTAAACACCATTGATGAAGATCATGCGGGCTATCAACTTGTAAAAAGACACTAAATTAACTGGAAAATATAGACTGATTTAAAATAGTGGGATCAATTATTCTGAGTGGAGTGACTTGATCGGATTGGCCATGGACGCGGTCATAAGCTTTTTGCAGCCGAAAGGCCGGGAAATAGACATAACGAAAGTCCCCAGAAAAAATACGATTTGTGGCCAATGACTTCAAGTAGAACGAGAGTACCTTGGACAAAAGGAGTTATCTGAAGATCGCCCAGGGAAATAGGGAATTCGAATTTTAAATTCAAGTCGCTGAATCCCGTATCAGTGTCATCAGGTAGCCATTGCCCGCCATTATAACCGAGAGACCCATATGCATTAATTCCGAAAGATTTCAATGCCTGGAAAAAGAACTCTGCCTCCAGTTCGGCATAAAAACCATCTCCATTGGTAAAGTCATAATATATATTAAAGGAAGGGCTAACTGGGAGATCGGTCACCTCAACCTGGAGGAAGATCTCATGAGAGGTGTCTTTATTAAATTGAAAATCCTCGGCAAAATACCAGCCGTAATGGATGATCCCTCCAGTTAGTTGGATCTTTTTGATTCCCGAATAAGTATAGGACAATGTAAGATCAAACTCGTTTACTTCCTTGTCTTGGAAAGAAAATATTCCATATGCCTCCACGTAAAGTCCTGTATTACCTAAGTTATAGGCGAGCCAAGGGGCCAGAATTGGTTTTTCCCTTGGGTTAAGATCGAATCCTCTCCATATATAGCTTGAATTGTAATCAGTACCGATCTCCAACTGGGCAGAGAGGGAATTGATTAGAATTAAACTAAGGAGAAGAATGGATGTCGTTATAGCCTTAATCATATTTACAGTTTTTCTCATGGTCAGGTCCGTTGAATCCAGGAACTAGTCTTGTCTATTTCAGCGAGCATTTGCTTCGACGAGTAAAAATATTAGTAGTCTTTTAATCAGTTGAATATTCCCTGATCTTTTTGGCGATCTCGTCTGCCACGATTTCAGCACCGGCATCATTGAGATGAACACCATCAATAGTGTAGTGAAATTTTCTTTTTTCCGCCTCTTCTGCGATCTTGCGTTTTGATCTTGGGAAGGAAAGGCTGAAAAGCAGCTTAGTTATGCTGTTGGGTACATAAGGCGAGACTGCTTTGCTTTCCAGAAAAAGTGAAAATACTTGCTGAAGATCTATAAAAGCGGCCTGTTTGAACTCCCTGCATATCTCTTCAATTATTTTACTTATATCATTTAACTTCCGGTTCCAAATATTGTTAAGATCCTCACCTATAAAAAGAGGTGAAAGTGTAATGACTTTGGAAGATTTTCCTGTGACAAATTCCATTAGCTTTTTATAGGTGTCTTCAAACTCCTTATAATCTTTAACCCATGGTTGCCCTCTGAGCTTTTTCAGGATCGGAAAGGTCCAAGAGGTTTTAACAAAAACATCATTGACGCCCACCCAGAGGACCGAGAAATCAAAAGGACTTTCCAATGAAGTGGTCTTAAGCCTTTGGTATAAGCTTATTACCGTGTCCCCTCCCTTTCCGTAATTAAACAGATTATGATTTGGTAATTTATTTGCCAGGGCAGATACATAAGAAGCCCCAGGAAATCCTTGGGTGATGCTGTCTCCGAAGAAGGCTATTTTCATGGTCATACACAGAAAATATTTAGCTTACTATGAATCCGTGCTCCCTATCAAAATGTTTTCAACAGATTCAATTGCCCGGCAGTTCCTTTGTTTTAAAAAAATTCATGGCTTTGGCAATTCTTACTTTTTCTGATTGAACATCCAGAGGAAATACCTGAATTATAAGATCTTCCTCAAGGATCTCCTCCGGCATATTGGGATTGGTGTAATTGATAGGTGAGGGGGAATTGGACGTTAGATCGTTTTTGAGAGATTCCGCATCTTCAGTAATTATGGCGATATAGATATTCTCATAGTTTAGATATTTTCTTACAGCTTCGTTCACCTGTTCCCGTGTTATTTTGGGCAGCCTTTCCTGTACTTCAGCTAAAAGATCTTCATAGCCGTAATAATGAGAATCCATCAGCCAGCCTAATCTTTCACTTAGAGTTTGAGCATAAAGCCGCGTGTAGTTTAAAAGATATGTCCGGGTAAGTTCAAACCTCTCCTGGGAAATTCCCTCTTCAACCAGGGTTTTTAATTCTCTTAGGGCTTGCCGGATAACAAAGTGCCGGTTGGAATTCGCGAGTGGTCTTATCCAGATTGAGAAATACTGCTGCTGGCGGCAGTAGTTCGGAGCAGGAAATTTTCCCCGTCCTTGGACAAAGTGATCTGAATAGGCATAATCCCCATAATTCTGGCCTCTCTCCTCTCTAATTTTTTGAAAGAGATGGGAGAGGTGCTGCCGGTGTTCTCCAAAATGGGACACAGCGATCCAAAGAGGAAAAAAATCTTCATGAGCCTTAGTAATAGGGATCGGAAATCCCATTGATATGGCTGTGGCCGGTGTCGGCTTATCAGCAATGCAAATTTCTAAACCTTCAGGTGATCTCTGAGGCGGCAACTCTAAAGGGGGAGTTTCTTTTTCTGGAAGGATTGAAAAATCCTGAATGATCCTATCTGGGAAATCTGAAGGATATCCTCCAGCTAATCCAACTATAATATTTCCTTGGACAAAGTGTTCTTGAAAAAAGGATTTAACCTCATCTAAGGTCATGCTCTTGACACTTTCAACTGTACCTGATTCGGTATGGCCGTAGGGATGATCTTCATACATCATTAGATTTAAGATTTCTTTTCCGAACTGCTCGTCATCATTTCCTGGCAAGGTTTTTTCCAAATAGTTAAGCTGATTGGATTTGATCCTAATGAAATCTTCTTCTCGAAATCCGGGATTTAAGAGCATTTCTTTGAAAACTGCGTAGAAATTCTTAAGATTGTCACTGTGGATAGTACTGGAGAAAACAGACATTTCCTTTCCTAAATTCAAATGAACAGAAGCTGCCATGGGGTAAAATTTTTGACTTATCTCCGGGTAGGACAGCTCTTTACTACCGCCTTCAGCAATCATGCTTAATGCTAAGGCACAGAGCCCTTCTTTCCCAACCGGATCGTTTGCTGACCCTAACTTTAATAGAATACGAAAATTTATGAGTGGGTTTCCCTGTTCTGGAAGTAATTCCACCTTTAATTGTTGTGTCGATTTTTCTCCGCAGGAAACCAGCAAATAGGATAATCCGAACAAAACAATAATTATGGAGGTGATCATAAGGCCGTTTTTCATTGATTGTTTCCTCCTGAGAGGGCGGCCACGGTGCTATTTGTGATGGCCAGGTATTTGTTTGCCATATCTTGCAGATCCTGAGGAGTGATTTTTTCATACAGATCAAAAAGTTTGTTAACGGTTCCTGGGTCAGCGGTTAAGCTGAGATAGAAAGCCAAGGTACTGGCGATGCCATCTGTCGTTTCCAAAGATCTGGAGAAGGTGTATTTAAGGTTTGATTTTATATCGGAAAGAACATCGTTGGATATCAGTTCAGTCTTTAAGCTTTTTAGTTCCTTGAAGATTTCATCTTCAACCAGGGCCAGGTCTTTATCATCATTTAAAACTGCATTGATGGTGAGAAGGTGTGGATCTCTTCGGTCGGGAAAACTGGCATATAAAGAAACGCATTTTTGTTCTGCTATTACCAATTTTTGATAAAGGCGAGATCTTTGCGAAAAAGCAATTTCACCAATGAGGTCGAGGGCGGCCTTATCTATAACTTCATCTGAATAAGCAGGGCCATGAAATCCGATGGCCAATCTGGGAAGTGTCCTGGTAGGCCATTCATAATGGATTCTTTTCGCTTCGATCTGGTCCGGTTCCTCTGGAGTTTCCAGAACATACCCGGATTTTTCCCAATCACTGTAATAATTACGAATATATTCCATTAACTGTAAATGATCATAATCACCGGCAACAAGAAGGATACAGTTATCCGGTGCGTAAAAACGTTTCTTATACAGTTGGCTGTATTCATGCTGATTGGGCATATCCTGAATGTCCTCAAGATAACCAATAGTGGTATGTTTATAAGAGTGTTTTTCAAAGGCATTATCCCTGAGGATTTCATTTATTTTTCGGCTGGGATTGGAGACGCTGGCATAATATTCCCCTTCGATAACAGATGCTTCTGTTTTTAGCATTTCTTCATCATAGTAGAGGTTGATGAATCTGTCGGCTTCTGTTCTGACTACGCTTTCCAGGTTTTCCCTGCCGGCAAAAATGATAAAATATATGGTGTAATCATCGCTGGTATAACCATTTGTTTCTGCACCAAGATGAGTGAGAAAATCATCGTATGCTTCTCTAGGCATTGTTTTGGTACCTTTGAACATCATGTGTTCAAAAAAGTGGGCAAACCCTGATTTTCCTGGTTCGATCTCGTTTCTCGATCCTGATCTTACGATGGTATAGTAAGCTATGATATGAGGATTATTTAGCGGAATAGATACGATTTTCAGTCCATTCTCAAGTTCTTCAAGCTTGTATTCATAAGGGAAAATTTCAGAAGCCTGGAGCAGCACCGGCACGACTAAGAGAAAAACAAGAATGAGTGTGCAGTGAAGAGATTTTAACATTATTTTTCTCCTACTAAAAAGTAAAGGGCATTTTCTCCTGAAAGGAATATATCAAAAAACACTTTTTTAAACAATAAGGCAGACAAATCCCAGGCCTATTTTTTTCTTTGATCAAAATTGTCTAACCATCCAATTCGGATATTTTCCTTCCTGTCTCTGTCCGTATAGGGTTTGATGTCGAGAACCGGTGTGCCGTCGAGCATATCTATGCCTGAGACAGAGATGATATTCTTTTTTATATCCAATAAACGGGCTACAGTCATTCCTATCGGATTAGGCCGATGAGGGCTGCGGGTCGCGAACACTCCCCGTTTTTTCCCATCAAAAGGCGGATTAGCGTGTAGTTTATCCACTTGTTGGCTATGATGGAAAGCAAAGATCAAGATAATATGAGAAAAACCTTTCAGATCCTTAAGGCCGTTTACATATTCCTCAAGGACTTCGACTTGACCAACTATGTCTTCATAACCAGAGGGATCCGTATTCTTTTTAGAGGGGATATCTTCCTTCTTTTTATATTTAGAATGAACGAATCCGATCGGTTTAAACTTGAAGTCACCTTGATTTGATTTAATCATATATCATTGTCAGCCATTTGTGGAACTTCGGGATCTTGCCTTGAACAACATTAAGGTATGTTTCCCTAATCTTTTGGGTTAATTCACCGCTTTTTCCGGTTCCGATCTTTATCTCTGATGGATTTTCAGCTTTCTCGGAGCCATCGGTTATCTGAATGATGGGAGTTACTTCTGCTGCGGTACCACAGAAGAATGCTTCGTCTGCTTCGAACAGCTCATTTTTTGTGATGGGGGCTACTTTCGTCTTAATTCCCATTTCTTCAGCCATCTCGAGGATGCTGGTACGTGTAATCCCCTCTAATATCGAAGCTGTTCTGTCATTAGTTTTTAATATTCCCTTATGGTAAATAAAAATATTCTCTCCTGGCCCTTCTGCGACATGTCCTTCCAAATTCAAAAAGAGCGCTTCATCAAACCCCTTCTCCCGCGCTGTCATTCCACAGATGGTAGATTGAACATAAGCTCCCCCTAATTTTGCTCCCATGTCGAATTGGCTGTGGTGAATTCTTTTTTGGGGGAGAATATAAACATGAACCCCGGTGACGGCTTTGTCTCCCAAATATGCACCCCACTCCCAGGCGGCAACCAGAAGTTCCACCGGACAGAATTTTGGCGTGAGGCCTAAATTCCCGAAGGAGTAGAAAAGAAGCGGCCGGATATAGGCTGCTTTAAGCTGATTTTCTTTCATTATGGTTTTTATTATGGAAATTATTTCTTCTTTGGAATGCTGTACCTTCATTTTTAAAACAGATGCAGAGTGAAAAAAACGGTCCATATGCTCAGATAAGCGGAATACAGCCGGCCCTTTCTCTGTCTCATAGGCGCGGATTCCCTCGAAAACAGAAGTCCCATAATGAAGAGTATGGGTAAAAGGATGGACCGATGCTTTGGAAATTTCGTGGATTTCACCCTGGAACCAATACTTTTTCGCTTTGGGAAAATGGGATGAATCAAACATGTTCTCTCCTTTTTAGTATTTTATTGTTTATTAAAGATTATAAGATCGCATGGTTATTCAATGACTGTAAATTCCCACGCACAATAGACATCCGGAGGATGAGGATCAGGAGGGCAGGTTATACATCTGGTCTGTATTCTGGGATCGATGGTGCGGGCAAAACCGCTGTACTCAACGACCCCTACAGGCTTGCAGGGAAAATCCGGTAATCCCTTTCTTTTCCTAGCATCCTGGACCCTGCACTTGTTCATCCGGAAAACACAACTGTTTTTCTGGATGTCGATGACCTCCTGGACGTTGATATGGGCATAGAGCCTGAATTTTAAAGCTTGAATTAAAGCAGGTATACCACCCCCTGGCTGGATATTAAGACGATTCATGATCCTTTTGGCTTCAATGACGGTAAAATCCTCCCAGGCTGTTTTGTCCAACTCCATCGCTGTTTCCATCCCGAATTTTTTTTCTGCAGCCTGAAACCATAATCCGTCATGGGCCAACCAGTTTTTAGCGGCGTCTTTAAGAAGTTCCCTTAATTCCTCCTTGGACATATCTTGGATTTCTTTCATTATTTCTCCTATGACCTGATTTTTATTGTTTACAGAAGTTCTTTCAGACCGGTTCATAATATTTTAGATTTTTATATATAACGATTTTTATTTTATTTTCTTGCAGGAGAGAATTCAATTCTTTTAGGACCGCGTTTCTATGTTTCCCAAGGGATGAGGAAATATCTTCAAGAGTGACAGGCCTCCTTTTTACCATATCAAGAATTTGGCTGGCTATATTTTCCTGATAAGGAGGCTGGTCTCCACCCTGGAATTCTGCGATGATTTCTGCTTTATCACCGAGAAATTTTTGAATTTCTTCTAACCGTGACCTGCTTATCGGTTGAGCTGTAATTTCAGCAGGTGGGCGAACTACCGTATTGAGATGGATTTTGTCCGGGCGGATTTTTTCTATGACTTTTTTTAATTTTAACAGATGAGTATGTGAGTCATTGACATTTTTGACAAAAAGGATCTCGAGCCATATTTTACCATTGTATTGCTTTCTGAATTCAATCAAACCTGATAAGATCTCTTTAAGTTCAAGTTTAGGGTGAGGGCGGTTAATCTGTAAAAATACATCCTGAGAGGCCGCATCCAATGAAGGAACGACCAGGTCTGCCTTCTTTAAGTCCTGCCTGACTTCTTCTTGAGAAAGGAGAGTACTGTTAGTTAAAACAGCAACCGGAATATCAGTAAATGCTTTGATATTAGTTATCAATTCTCCAATTATTTTATTGAGAGTGGGTTCTCCTGAACCTGAAAAAGTAATGTAGTCGATATGGTGCCCAGTTTCGATGGCTTTCTTTATGCCAGCTAGAATTTCTTTTATAGAAAAGTATTTTTTTCTTTCTACAGTCTTTTTAGGGGTCGTCCCCAACTGGCAGTAGATGCAATCCAAACTGCAGGTTTTATATGGCAAGATATCTATTCCTAAAGAATAACCTAACCTGCGTGAAGGTACTGGTCCATAAATGAATGTCTTTAGGTTTTTATTTTTAATTTTAGTCACCGGATTTAAATACGGTCTATATATATATCAATGAATCTGAGAAGGGAACGATCATAGATCTGTTCCACCTCATATTACTTGCTTAAATTTTTCTGTATTGTTTTTTCCAGGGTGATTTCTTTTGATAGAGATAATCAGCCAAAGCCCGGCGTAGTGTTTCCGATGCCAATTGAGCGCAGTGGATGTTTTCTTCGGGAAGCCCTCCCAGCTCTTTCAAAATAACATCGGCACTGATGGAGGCAAGAGCCTGGTTGAAGGTTTTGTCTCTTGAGAGTTCCGAAACCACACTTCCACAAGCCAAAGTAGCTCCACAACCATCGGTAAGAAAAGTGCATTTGCTTATTCTGTCATCCTGAAATTTTAAAAAAATTTCCATAGTATCTCCACAGGATCCAGTTACCTTTGCATATCCATCAGGCTGCTCCAGTTTTCCCAGATTAAGAGGATGGAGCCACAGATTGATAACCTTATCGGTATAGATCTGTCTGGCTTGCTCCATGATCTGCTCCTGAAGCTGCTGCGTTATTTTTTCTAATTCCTCGTCTTTATCCATTTTTATTGACTCTTAAAACTTTAGGTTTAAATTAAATATTTAATAATCAGATTTTTAACCTAAAGGCGAGTCGATCTTGGCCCATTTACTGCATTGCGGCGGGTTCGCAGTGGACAATCACAGCTTCACCCGCTGGCGCCTTGTAACTGGACCAATCTCGACTCGTGAATAATCCAAATTAATTTAATTCATCATTATAACAAAAAATAGTGTTTTTATTGAAATGGAATTACAAATAGTTCTAGATGAATATTTCCCATTTAATGGATATATTTCCATCAGTTTGGTTCACTTACTTTTTTTGTCTCTTTTGCAACTCAGCGGTTATAAAATCCCTCAATTCTTGTATAGAGAATCCATAACTCTTTCTTAATCTGCCCAGGTGGTCAAACTCTGAAACATTTGCAGGCAATCCCATTCCCTGGATAATGGTTTTTGTGTTTATTCCGGTTTTTAATTCTATGTCTCTTAAACACATCTGCCCTGTGATCACAATGCCGGATGTATCTTCCTCCAGCCTTCCATGAACGAGCTTATCTTCATGTTCCTGGGTTTCTTCGTGAAGGTGGACAGCTGGATAACTCTCAGATTTCACCTCAATTTCTTTTTCTGGTTTCTGCTGGTTATTGGCTGCTCCAGATAAAGACTTTTCCGAGCTCTTACCAGGTACGGATGCTTTTTTTTGCTGTTCGATAATCGAAGGGGCAGGAGAAGGCACCGGGGCAGGGATCGAAGTCGCAGCCGGCACACTTTGCTCAACAATTCTGGACCTCCCAAATTCTCCGTTTCTTCTTCCATAGTTGGAATACAAAGGAGAGTCCTTAGGCATGAATGCCCAGATAAAAAAAATGGTAAAAAAAGCAGCTGCTACGGTAAGGCCGATAATTAGAGGGGCCTTATTTTTAAATAGACGGCGTGACTGCGCTTTAATCCAGCTCCATTCAAGGATCAGATGAATAATGACTAATGCTGTGAATGCTAGGGACAAAATTAGATGAATGTCGCCCCATTGATGCCGGTGCAGACCTAAAAAATATTTTCCCTGGTCATTGACTGTCGGTCCTTCTGCGAGAAAGAAAGCCATCAGTATTCCTATAACTGCTATTCCAAAAAGAAATATGAAAAGAAAAGTATCTACCAGATATTTCCATATGTTTTTATTCATGGTGGCCCTCCTTTCATTGTTTTTGTTATCTATTAATTATCCACATTTTTTAGATTAAGCCAAATTTCTTTTATCTCATTGGCAAGGTCAGAATTAGGAAGTTCTGGAATAGGGATGCCTTGAGTGACAGCTTTAATCGCATCTTCTGAATAGGAGATTTTTCCTAAAATTTTGATGTTGTTTTTTTGACACCAAGTAATGATTCCGTGTGTGTTTTGCTTATTTATGTCGTATTTATTGATAATACAGGCAGTTTTGATTTTAAAATATTTGGATGTCTCGATAACTCTTTCCATATCATGGACCGCAGAAAGAGTGGGCTCAGTGACCACAACCGCTAAATCAACTCCGGAAAGAGAAGCGATGACTGGGCAGCCTATTCCGGGAGGCCCGTCGATAAGGACCCAATCCAAATTGCCCGACTCTGCGATCTCTCTGGCTTTTTCTCTAACCAGTGAAACAAGTTTTCCGGAATTTTCTTCCCCGGGATACAGCCGGGCATGAACAAAGGGGCCGTATTTTGTTTGAGAAATATACCATTCTCCGCAAACCGCAGGTTTCATTTCGATCGCCTGTACAGGACAAGATAAGGCACAAACTCTGCATCCTTCGCATGAAAAAGGATCTATAGAAATTTTTCCTTCATCGGAAGAGTGAATGGCATCGAACCGGCATAAACTCACACAAGCACCGCAGTATGTGCATTTTTCTTCATTGTAAACGGCTTTTTCTCCGCTTGTAAATGTGTGTGTTTCTTTGATCTCAGGATGGATCATTAAATGCAGATTGGCTGCATCAACATCACAGTCAGCGAGTACTTTCTTTTCTGCAAGGGAGGCAAAGGCAGCGGTCACAATTGTTTTCCCAGTTCCGCCTTTTCCGCTGATAACAACTATTTGCTTCACTTCTTTTCCTTATTTTAAATATTATCGAGATTCATCTCTTGGTTAGATTGTCGGTCTGAATTTTAATCTTGTATTTTAAGCTGTCATAGAGTTCTGAGAATTTGGTCTTAAAACTTGGATCTATATCAATCAAGGCTTCTCCTTTAGAGTAAGCTTCTGCTATTTTTCTGTCCAATGGAATTTCCATGATTAAGGGAATGTTTTCCTTCTGACAGTATTCATGAATGATCTCATCACCTGTTCTTGCCCGGTTTAAGATCACACTAAAGGGAATGCCCATTTGCCTGAGAGTATCAACTGAGAGCTTGAGATCATTTAAACCAAAAGGAGTCGGTTCTGTGACAAGAAGGGTGTGATCGCTGCCCTTAACTGTTTCGACCATAGGACATGATGTGCCGGGTGGAACATCCAGGATCACATCTTGTTCGTGGTCGATCATTTTTTTCATCTGCCGGATCAACGGAGGAGACATTGCCTGGCCCACATCCAATTTTCCTGATAGAAAAAATATGTTTCCGGCATGACCTGATTTGATCACTCCGATTCTTTTGCCAATTTCTTTTATTGCGTTTTCAGGACAGAAAAGTTTACATGCCCCGCAGCCATGGCAGAGTTCAGGAAAGGTAAGAACGCTTTCTTTGAGTACGGCCAAGGCATTATAAGCACAGACTTCAGCACAGCGCCTGCAGTAGGTGCATTTATTATCATCAATTTCAGGAATAGGCAGGTAAGAGATTTTTTCTTTCTCAAATTCTGCTTTTATGAAAAAATGGGCATTTGGTCCTTCTACATCACAATCTAAAAATTGCAGCTTCTGATCTGCTGAAATGGAAAGAGCTATATTTACAGCAACCGTTGTTTTACCCGTTCCTCCTTTACCGCTGGCAATGGAAAGGATCATTAAATACTCCAAACGCTTCCGGCGCCGAGTTCAAGAAAATCATCCTTATACTCTTCTTTAAAGAGAGTTCGGGCTTCTAGTCCCGAGCAATGGGTCGGCCCCACTTTTTCTATTCCCTCTCTTTTAAATAAACGAATGATCTCTTTGATCTCTCGGTCTTCAAATCCACCTAAATGGAATCCCCCAAAGACCATATAAATATTTTTCTGGAATTGTTTTTTAGTAAGATCGATTATGTTTGTGATCCGTGGGTGGGCGCATCCAGTTATAAGAATCAAACCTTTATTGGTTTCTAAAATCAGGGATTGCTCTTTTATCCATCCGTTTATGACGCCGGTTGTAAAGGCTCCAGGTGATAGGTTTTGAGGGCCAGTGATGTAAACCGGGCAGCTTCTGGCATCAGTAACGGCTTTTTTTATTTTATTTGGAAAAAAATCAGGAATAAATACAGTTACATCGGAGTTTACTGCCAAGAATCCCTCTAAACCCCCTGTGTGATCGAAGTGTTCATGAGAGAGAAATATTTGATCTACCATTCCAGGCGATTTTCCCAACTTGTTTATATTATCCAGCAAGATTTTATGTTTTGCCCCGGTGTCGAAGAGTATGGTTTTTTCCATTCCTTGGATCAGGCAGGAAAACCCCCAATCTGTAGCGAATTCTGTTTTATAAGCAATATTGTCATAGAGAATTGAGAAGGTTAATGGAGACATCTCTTATTGGCCTTAAAATTCTGATTAGATTTAATATGATAATTATTTATTCAACTCTCATTCAACAACAGCTAGGGCCTGCTCCAGGTCTGCCTCAAGATCTTCATATCCTTCACAACCCACTGAGATGCGGATCAGATCATCTGTTATCCCTGCTTCCAATTTATCTTTCCTCGAGACATTTGCATGAGTCATACTAGCCGGATGTTGGATAAGGGTTTCAATTCCTCCCAGGGAAACCGCAAGGGTACATAATTTAACTGAGTCGATGAATTTTCTACCGGCATCTAACCCGCCTTTCAAGCCAAAACTGATAAGAGCACCGAAACCACGCATTTGTTTTTTTGCCAGTTTGTGTTGGGGATGGCTTTCCAAACCAGGATAGTTTACCCAGGCTATTTTTGGATGATTCTCAAGATAAGTGGCCAGTTTCATGGCATTATCCTGGGATTTCTCTACCCTGAGTGCTAAGGATTTTACTCCCCGTAAGACCAACCATGCTTGATGCGGGTCCATGTTACCACCCAGAAGGGAGAGAGCTGACCTGAGTTTATTATAAAGTTCTTCGTTTTTGGGAATAATTATTCCGCCTACTATATCTGAATGGCCGTTGATAAATTTAGTAACACTGTGGTAAACAATATCGGCGCCCAATTCCAGGGGATTTTGAAGATGTGGGCTGGCAAAAGTATTGTCAACCACCAGCAGAAGGCCTTTAGAATGGGCTAGCTTTGCACAAGCCTCGATATCTGAAATAATCATGGTTGGATTAGCTGGAGTCTCGATAACAATAAGTTTAGTATTTGTTTTAATAGCGGATTCAATTTTTTTTGTATCCGAGGTATCCACATAATCGAAACTGATGCCGAATTTGTACGCTAATTTTTCAACCAGGACTCGAGAAGCCCCATAAACAGAAGCTGTGCTTATCATGTGTGAATTTTGTTCTAATAGACCAAAAAGCAGTGTAGATAGAGCGGACATCCCTGATGAGGTAGCCATGGCCCCGTAGCCCTGTTCTAAATAGGCTATATTGTCCTCCAAGGCTCTTATTGTGGGATTACCCATTCTGGTATAGATATATCCTTCTTCTTCTCCGGCAAACCGGGCTGCGCCCTGCCGGGCATTTTTAAATGCAAAGGTAGACGATTGATAAATGGGTGTCGATACACCCCCAAATACTGGGTCTGGATGTTGAGCGGCATGGATAACACTGGTATGCCTGCTTTTCATTTTAATATCAGTCACATTTTCCTCCATAAAATTTAACTAAGCGATATTAATAAATATAATAATTTCTGGCTTAAGAGATATTATAATACCGTTTTTAATCTCTGCGGCAGGATCTTTTGTCGAAACATATTTAGAAAATTCCACCACAGTTTTGGCATTCGTATCTGCAGATAGGAAGCTACCTTCCCCGGATCATCTTGGAACCGCATTTAGGGCAGGTTAATTCAAAACAGGGTTTTCCAGGTTGATGAGAAATTTTGTGTCCGCATTTAGGGCACACACATGAACCGCCTGGCCCAAGCCCCTGTCCTCCGCCTAATCCTCTACCTCCTTGCCCATTAGGATCTCCGTTCGAATTGGACATGATTTTCTCCTCTTTTCAGTTATAGGCTTCCATTATCTTTTTGTCTTCATTCATGAGATAATCCAGTTCTTTTCTGAATTTATCATCCCAAAAATTAAGCTTGTTATGAATTTCAAGATATTTCAGGGGAATAGGATGGGTTCCAATAACAACAGGGACTCCGTACTGAGTTTCAATGTATTCTTTGAATTGAAATAGATAGGGACAAGGTGGGTACCCGACCACCAAACCAGTGGCCAGATGAATGACTTCTGCGCCATTTTTTATCATTTCTTCTGGAACATATTCAATATTCCCCCCCGGGCATCCCCCGCAATAGGAATATCCTACGACCTCTATTTCTTCATCTTTTGGATAACGAGCAAAACCTCCGGTCCGTTCCCGGACGGAACGGAAGCATTTCCCGCCACCGCATAACTGATAGCGTCCACATATTATGATGCCGATTTTTTTCATTTTATTTCCTATTATTATTAATTAATTTTTTCCGGTAGATTCCAAGATCCTTTCAGCGACTTCGAGAAAAGCCTTGGCTGTTTCTGACTCGGCAGTATCTTCTAAGAACGATTTGCCAATGTCGCCGAGGATTACGATCTGAGGATCAATGGGAATTCTTCCCAGAAAAGGAACACCCAATTCGCCAGCGGCTGTTTCGCCTCCGCCCTGTTTAAAAAGGTCGATCTTTTTACCACAATGGGGGCAGGTCAATCCGCTCATGTTTTCTATGATTCCATACACCTGTAAATTCAATTTGCGGGCAAAGGCGACTGCCTTTCTTGAATCCATAAGAGAAACCTCTTGTGGGGTTGTAACCACAACTGCGCCGCTAGCAGGAATCAACTGGGCTACTGAAAGAGGTTCATCTCCTGTGCCTGGAGGCGAGTCGATAATCAGCCAATCAAGGTTTCCCCAATCAACGTCTCCAAGAAACTGCTGGATGGCTTTCATCTTCATAGGCCCCCGCCAAATTACGGGGAGATCAGGGCTTTCGAGTAAAAAAGCCATAGATACGAGCTTTAAATTCTTATCCACCTGAACAGGTTTAATTCCGTTAGGTGAAACATCAAGCCGTTTCGTCTCAACGCCCAGCATTTTTGCCAGGTTGGGCCCATGAATATCTACGTCTAATAATCCAACTTCTAATCCTTTTTTTTCAAAGGCATAAGCGAGGTTGGCAGCTACTGTGCTTTTCCCAACTCCTCCTTTTCCACTGAAAACAAGAAGTCGGTTTTTGATTTTTTCTAAAGCTTTCTTGATTTTTTCTGATTCATTTTCGTTTGGCATTATTCTTCTCTTTCCATGAAGTTTTCAAGGACATCTTTTACCTTTCCTGAGACTCCTGTGATCATTTTAATTCCGGATTCCTGCAACACTTTATCTGCATTGGGTCCAAAGTCTCCGGTCATAACAAGTGATGGATTTTTTTCGGCAATAAATTGGGCTGCTTTAATTCCAGCGCCATGAGCAGTATCTATATATGGATTGGAGATCGCTTCAACCTGATCTGAACCAGGTGTCAAAAATAAGAAATATTGGGCTCTTCCGAATTTCGGATCAACCTCGGAATCAATGGTGTTTCCCAGTGCAGTAATACATATCTTTGTACGGGTATCATGAGACAGGGATTGATGTTCGTGATGTTTAGGATGTCCTTGATTCATATGGCGTTCGCTCCCGTGATCGCAAAGGTCTTCTCCAGGTTTCAGTTGGCCTAGCCTATATTTTTCGATAACTTCGTCGATCGGGCCTTGGACACCTATGATCGTTTGAATATTCTTTTTTCTAAACAATTCCTGGGCACGGGGGCCCATCCCACCGGTAATGATGAGATTGACCCCTCGCGCACTTAAAAATTCTGGTAGAAACCCTGGTTGGTGACCCGGATTATCAATTTCTTCTTTTTGGGAGATCCGGTTATCTTCTATGTCAACTATTGTATACTTCGAACACCGCCCAAAATGGGCGGCAACAAAACCATTCTCTGTAGAGACTGCAATTTTCATTCAAACCTCTTTATCATGATTCAGGGTATACTTTTTATCTTAGAAATTCAACATCAATATTTATTTTGCTTTTTCTTCTTTTTCAATTTTACTGATTCTTTCTGAGAGATCTTTTAGCTCCTTTTCCATTAGGTCTTTTTCCTGTTTCAAATATCCGAGTTCTTCTTCTTGTGACATCGAAGGGGCACCTGCTCCATAGGGGTACCCTGGATAACCATAACCATAGCCATAAGGATTATATCCTCCCATTGGGTATCCCCAACCGTAACCTCTTCCGTATCCGCGTCCAAATCCGTATGACATATAACCCGGGTAAGTATATCCTGCGCAAAATCCTCTTGCACGGCCTGTCATAGATCCGAAGCCCCAAGGTCCTGTTCTATCGCCTCCTGGCATTTTCTTCACCTCCTTTATTGGCAGTTTTTACATAGACCGATAAATTCAATATTATGGTCCAATATCTTAAAAGAAAATTTAGCTTCCAATTTTTTTTCTGCTTTATTGATAAATTCTAATTCTTCTTCAACGAATTCTCTGTAATCAATTATTTTGCCGCAGTTGGAACAGATCAAATGGTGATGATGATCAGATTTTTTTCCTGATCTGAATTCATATCTATTCTGTCCATCACCGATAGAAATTGTTTGTATCATTCCTGTTCGAGACAGTAAATCTAGTGTCCGGTATACTGTGGTAAGCCCCAGGCCAGGATAGATTTTTATCAATTCGCTATAGATGTCCTTGGCACTTAAATGCTTATTTGTCCGGATGAGCAGATCTACGATCGCCTGACGGGGTGCTGTCCACCTGCATACCTGTCCTCTGAACCGATGATGCCATTTGTTTGCTTTATACAATTTAATCTTTCCTTTTGATAATGAAAACCATTATCATTAACAAATTACCTTAGGTACACTTATTTGTCAAGTTATAATTTTACCCAAACCCCTATTTACTTGTTTTATTTCCAATCTGCAAATTTTCATTTAAAATAATATCCTGGATCAGGATCATATAGTTGAAGGTAAAATCCACCTGTTGTAAAAGATTGTCTTCATCCTTGGGTTATTATATACTTTTCAAAAGGATTGAAAATGAAAGAATACGGAGAAAAAGAGGCAAAAGCAGGTCTGAGAGATGAACTGCCCTCCTTAGCGACTTTTCCCAACCAGTTTTCTGATTATGAAATAAAAATTGAAATTCCTGAATTCACATCTATCTGCCCGAAAACAGGGCTTCCTGATTTTGGAAAACTGACTATCCAATACATACCGATCGATCTGTGTCTTGAGTTAAAATCGTTAAAAATGTATATCCTTGCTTATAGAAATCTTGGTATATTTTACGAAAATGCAGTCAACCGGATACTGGAGGATATTGTTTCGGCCTGTAAGCCCGCCCAAGCAATTGTTACAGGAGAATTCACACCCAGGGGGGGGATAAGATCCATAATTGTGGTTCATTATCCCCGAAAAAAAACATTAAAAGAGAATAATTGACAGGTTTCTGATCGGATTTAAATGGGACCAATCTTTTAGGTCGGCTGTTTATAATAACATCAATAGTTCTAAATTGATACATGACAAAATATAAAAAGATCGGATTGAGCGATGTTTTGATGTTATTAGTTGTAGTTGTATGGTCAGTTAATTTTCTGTTTGTGAAGCAATCATTGTTGGAACTCCCTCCACTTATATTCAATGGGATCAGATTGATGGTGGCAGCTATAACGTTGCTGATATTTGCAGCTGCCGCTGGAGAGAATTTTAAGGTTAAAAAAAGAGACATATGGAAAATATTCGTTCTTGGAATCATAGGGAATACTTTTTACCAGATATTTTTCATCCTTGGCTTTGATTTGACCACAGCCTCCAATACATCTGTCATTTTAGCTATGACCCCTGTTTTTGTGGCTTTGCTGAGTACGATGATAAGACAAGAAATACTCCACTGGGCTGTTTGGATAGGAATTTTTCTTTCCTTTGTTGGTTTGTATCTTGTTATTGCGGGAAAATCAGGCACTTTTCAGGTTTCCTGGGAGTACATCCGGGGCGATGTGATCGTATTCTCTGGAGTATTTTTTTGGGCTTTTTATACCGTATTTTCCAAGCCGATGCTGGAGAGAATATCTCCCCTGAAATGGACGGCTCTCACTATGTCTGCGGGAGCATTAATGTTCTTTTTAGTTTCCCTGAATAAAATAATTGTTTTTGACTTCCAGGGAGTATCTCTGGGGACCTGGATAAAGTTGGGATATTCCGGTGTTTTCGCATTGGGCGTGGGCTATTTTATATGGTATTTGTCAGTAAAAAGAATTGGAAGCAGTAAGACATCTGTTTACTCCAATATGGTTCCTGTTTTTACTATTATTTTGTCCTATTTTTTTTTAAAAGAATCTGTTTCTTTCATCCAAGCTTTAGGTGCAGTCACGATCCTTACCGGAGTTTATCTTACCAGAGCTGGCGATAGATGGTTTGAACGAAAGAAAAAACTGCCGGAATATCCATATTAAATCAACTTTTTTCTTATGATGATCTTTGCTAAGCGTTTGCGGATTTTTTGTAATTTCTGCGCATTATGGGAGAATGAGTAGGCATTCTTTATGAGATTTTTCATTTCAGATATTGCCTTCCTTCTGAGCCCGTTTTTCTCCAGGATGATCATATATTCATAATCCTCCATTCCCTCTCGTATCTGCTTAAGCCTGATGCTGGTTATGGGAATGTGAGTTTTTCCACCGATCTTATCAGGACTGCCCGGATAGAACAGGGTCCCGTCCCCATTGCCTCCGAAGTAATATTGATCTTTCCACGGATTGCCTTCGGTGTAAGCATAGATAGTGCTGAAATACAGCTCTCCATAGATGTCATAAAAGAAAGTCATCCATGACATGATCCTGTTCATGACTGCAGGATGATCGATCATGTAGGAAGGATAATCGGATTCACATCGGTCATTTGGAGGCATGCCGGTGCAGCCATGGCTCATGCAGGATTGATACCACCAGAGCTCTTTTCCCTGATAGAGGATATGGTTGTAGCTTTTCCTTAGGTTTTTATTGTAGACATTGGAATAACACAGCTTGAAGGGTTTGCCATGAACACAGTTAACAATTGGAACCCAGATATCGATCTTATCTTTTACACCATATTTCCGGGCCTCCTGAATATCGGTGGTAACCAATGTGCGGAGGGAAGGATCCGCCCGGTGGATCAAAGCTGCCCGGTTTATGATCAAGGTATAATCTTCAGCTGTCTGAGGCTCATCAAAGGAATAGTCAAATAAAATATCAAACCATCCTTTGTTTTTAAAATGGGTTGAAAAATCTTTCCAAAAATCAATTTTTTGGAACTCTGATTTTCCTTTTTCTGGGATCTCGGCACTCGTCATTTTTGCATTTTGCAAACCGAAGGGGAGGTCTTTGCCTTCTAAAAATGGTCGCCAGGTACGGTCGAACCGGGTGAAATCGATCGGCATAGAACCATAGATCGACCAGTCCTCATGAAATACACTACTGAGGGTTAACCGGTGCATAAGGGCAGCGTCCAGGTACTTCATGGATAAAGGAATGATATCTTCATAATGGTTATCTGGATCATTAAAGTGTCCGAAGAGGACATCCCATCCGGAAAACCCAAACGCAGTAGGCAGACTGGAGATCGAAGGCAGAGTGAAGTCCCATACCGTTACTTTAAATTCAACCGGAATAACTGTATTCTGTTCAAGACATATGGAAATCTCTCCTTTATATAAACCTGAAGGGGTATCAGGAGGGATGAAAAGATCGACCCAGATCGCTCTGTTTTCATGAGCAGGAATATCGATCGGAAAGGCATTCCTCATCTCTCTGCTGTGGACATCTTTTCTGGGGATCAGGGCATCGGGCCACCAACCTCTAGCTCCATCATAGTTGGATTTTTTATTTACTTTGATGAGTTCTTCCCGGTAGATTTTGATGTATTTAGCTGAGATCGAAGCAGCCCCATCCAGCCGTCTCGGAATCATATCAAGGATTTTTATTGGTCCTTCCACTGCGATCTGGAAAGATTCATATTCATTTTTGGCAGCATAGAGCTGGATCGTTTTCTTTTTTCCCACGGCTTGATGGGGGCGGATTTTTTTAGTTGAAGGGAAAAGGCCGTAAGTGACTGATTTGTTTTGGCCGTAAATATTGGATTGCACATTTAAAAAAACAATTAGGAAAAAACTAATAAATGTACACCAAAAGATCTTTTTGGCTGACCGGGATCGGGAGAAATTATCTTTAGTATTCAAAACCCTCTCTCAGGAAAAATAGTGTACAAATTACGGGGTTTAAAGGTTTGGATGCGGCTGTATATATTTTTAGCTTCCTGTGTCTGTCCTGTCCGGGTGTAGCAGAGAGCTAAATGGCCCAAGATGCGGAATCTGACTTTTGGATTTTTTTCTATTTGAAGGGCAGCTTCGAAACAAAAGGCGCCTTTTTGATAGTCTCTGCTCTTAACGAAAGCATTTCCCTGGGATATAAGCTCTGGTACACCGGGAACAGAAGGATGGCTACGCGAATAAAATTCTTCTAGAAAATCTTTGAATTCCAGGGAATAAAGGTGGAAAAATTCAAGGGGTCTTTTGATCAATTTTATGGATTTATCCCTTTCTTCAGGTAAAAGAATGGGATCCCCGGATCTTAGCCTTTCCTGATAAGAAAACAGGGGCTGGAGCAGGCCTTTATCGATTGTGCCGGTAAAAATATAAAACCTTCGCTCAGGAAAGCAGGAGAAAAGTTCTTGATTATTCTTACCCTGATCCCTTGCGTAGATAATATCATTATTCAATTCAGGATCGTTGTAAATAAACCCTGACCTCCACCAATATCCGGGGAAATATTCCATGGGATGATAGAGAAAATTCATAATAATTAAAGCATTATCCAATGAAAGTTCTCTCAAGTCTTTATGAATTTGTGATGTGGTTCCCTGGAAATCTTTATCGATATGGTAATAATACCAGTTCTGATCCTCTGGATGGATCCATTTGGGAAAATGAATGAAAAAAGCATGGATAGTTAAAAGAATTAATAGGAATATGCCGACTCTTTGAAGATTGGCGGTCGAAAGGTGTAAATTGCATCTTTTCAGAAGCTGGGGAATTTCCCTTATTCCTCTGGCACTAAGTAGAACGAATAAAGGCAAGGTCTCAAAGAAAAGCCGTGCGCCCAAAAGGATCAAGGCTGCCCAGTAAAAGAAGTTTCCCATAAAAAAACTTAAGATTCCGGCTCCCAGCAACAGATCCTTTTTTCTATATTCAGGCCGGATTTTTCTGATCAACAAAAGAGGAATTAGAGCTAAGAAAGATGAGAGCGGCCAGCCGAAAAGATGCTGGTTTATTTCTGATAAATTTTCGATGGTGTTGGTCACACCCAACATAGGTGTATGGGGGATGTCGGTAAAACCTGTTTTGTTAAATCCGACACCATGGGTCTCTCCATATCGGACAGTATACCCCATACGAAAGGGATGTCCGTTGGTGGCTTGATTATACAGCATGAGAATGGATAAGCAAATAACAGCCGCAATGATTGCCGCCGCCATATTTTTAAATTTTTTCCTTCCACAAGGAATAGATCGCACTAGAAAATAGATCAAAAAAGGAAAGGAGAACAGAATGGTTGTATAAGGCCGAATAAGAAAAGCTGCTCCCCATCCTATTCCGGTCAGCAGTCCGTGGGTGATAGATGGGGACCGGAGCGATCGGAAAAGGAACAACAGAAAAATTAAAAGGAAAAACATGCAGGATGTGTGAGAAAGAAAAGTTGAAGACATCAGAAGAAGCCATATAGATAATGATCCCAGTGCTGCGGTAAGTATCCCGGTTTTACGGTCGTAGATCTCTGTCCCCACCAAGTAGAAAAGTAGAATCGATACAAATCCCAAAAAAGGATTGACCAACCAAGGTATGCTGAGAAATAAAAATGGTACAAGGAGCAATGGGAATCCAGGTGGGTATTGGCTGTACCATTTGCCGTTATTTATGATATGCGGAAAATCAAAAGATTCCTTGCTGCAGGGAGAATCAACATAAAAATGACCGGATTTAAAGATCTTGGCTTGAAAGAGGTAACCGATTTCATCATGGATATGGGGAATATGATCAAGAACAAAATATGAGAATAATCCTGAAAATAGAAAGACAAAGAGTGCTGCAGCCAAAACATTTTTGGGGAATCCCGGTTTCTCTATATCGGTTTTTTTTGATTTAGTCACAGTTTTTAACAGTTCTCCAGGACTTGTTTATAAAGCTCTTTTAATCTTTCCAACTGATTTATGATGTTGTATTCTCTTTCGATCTCGAAAACAAGAAAATCTTTACGCATGTTTTTTTTTATCCGTTATGCCCCTTCATCAATTCCTCTAATCATATCAGAAAAAGTATATAACATATGCCCTGAACCAAGTCAAAGAGGTGCTGTAGAGGTACTGTAGATAGGGGCTAACATAAGGAGGGTTTTACTGATGCTTTGCGATAAAACACTAAATATTAAGGCAGTCTGTTTGAATTAATCTTTTAATAAAAATTATGTATACTTTAATAAAACCAAGAGGAGCTTTCCTTCGAGAAATTGACATCCAGGGCAAAGAGATTAATTTTACATGGCGGCCTGAGAGCATGTGATCTTAACAGCTATTGGCCAGGCCGGGCCCCAACTGTAAAACCGGTTTGAGAATTTAGGATAGGATTGGAGTTCTTCAGACAGGCAGACGATCTGAATGGTTTCCATTCTGGCATCCGTAATGTGAAGTCTATTTTCTTCCTCACTCACTTTCCCAGGAAAAATCAGTAGCTTTTCCAGGTATTTCCTGTTTTGGAGTGGGGATCTCTCCCCGGCCGATAAAAGATCTTGCTTTGCCCACCAGACATGCGTTTCTCGGTCACGCCTTTGCTTATTTTATGGTTTGCCATTTATAAAATAGCATGAAGCATAAATCCAGCGCATTTATTAACGAATTCAACACCGTTTATTTCAATAAACATAACTATGTCCTTTTGAATCTATCTATCGTTTGTTCAGAAATAAATACTGGGTTTGTTCTTCGCAACTGAGGCATTCCCAAAATAATTTCTGGTACTTGTTCATATATCCCAAAGAGAAAAAAACCTCTATTCTCTAAGTATATTTCGAATTTTTCAAAGGCCACAAATTTTTTATTGTTTGGGTTCATACCGGCCTCAACCTGTACGAAATCAATCTTTTGTTGACTTAACATTTCTTGTGCACCTTTAAGAACCTCAAAATCATATCCCTCGGTGTCTATTTTTAAGAACCCAATTTTTTTAATTTTTTGTCTAGAACAAAAATCGTCAATGGTGTCTATTTCAACATTTTCTATTTGTGTATTCGTCGTAGAGTAATTCACTATTGGGTTAAGAGAACTAAATAATGATTCTGCCGCTACATAAATATTGCTCCAGCCTTTTGAACTCCCGAGTGCCTTCTTAAAGCAATGCACATTAACAAAACTAATTACATTTCTTTCAAGCTCAGAAAAAGTTGTACTTACTGGCTCAAAACAATAAATCTGGGATCCGGGAAAACCAGTTAAATATTGTTTCGTCGTTTGGCCAATGTTTGCACCAACATCAAAAATTATGTCCGGTACGTAACCCGGAAGCAAAATTTTAATATCATTTAGTAAATCGGTTCCATGCGGAATTATTTTATATATATGTAGATGGGTCAACCGCTCTATCAATTTTTTAATTTTTCCTTTTAAGGTCATTTTTTAAAATTTTTTCTAAATTTTAAAACAATTATCGTTCCGGTAAAATATTGATGTACACCAACAATAATTATTTATTGGTCCTAAACCTTTAAAATCAATGAATTTAAAACCATTATGCTTAAGAAACCGGATTCCTTCTTGATAGGCATCTCTTTCACTGTTGTCTAAAATAACGATCCCACTATTAGTAAGAGCTCCAAGAGAATTCTTTATGCAATTAACTCTATCCCGGCCATCGATGACAACAATTTCAAACTTTTTTTGGTATTTCTTGATCACTTCAGCATATCCCCCATCGACTAATTCACAGAATAGGTATTCTACATTTGGAGGAATTTTGTTCTTCATTATATTATACCACTCAATATCATGCTCACACGCTTTGACCTCAGTCACGCGAACACTCCACCATAGAGTAGAATTTCCACTTCCGTATTCAAATACTTTCATATTTAAATTCACTTTTTTTTCTAGAAAATAAATTGCAGAGTAAGTAAACCAGGATAAAGGACAGCCATTTTTATCCACAGGTAATCCTACTATGCGGCTTTTTAACCAACCAATATTTTCAAAGTAATGACGCAGCCGGTAAAGAGATATAATCTTCATTCCCGTTCTGTTCTTTTTTATCATGCCGAAAATCGCTTTTCTTATCAAATGCCTCATTGAAAATGATCCCAAATTTTAGCTCTAAACAGAAACAATCTTAACGGAAAAATAAAAGCTTTGCTAATTTTTATGGCAAGATTTCTACTTCTTGAATAAAAGAACAGGAATAAATAAGAAGAAGCTGCATATGATAACAAAGTGGCAACTGCAGATCCTATTCCCCCAAACTTAGGTATTAGAATAAAATTAAGAAGTACATTTAATAAGGCCCCTCCTCCATGAATCATAAGTTGAAAATGCAATGCGTTCTCTATTAAAACCCATTTATCAATAATGGCCTTCATGAACATGAATATCCCGGCCCATATATGAATAATCAGAATGGGAGAGGTTCTAGTATATGCTTCACCGTACAAGAAAGGTATCCCAGGGACCGCCAAAAAGCTTGTTATTACTGCTACAAAAAACGCCAAAGCAAATAGAATGTCAAAAATTTGTTGCAATCTTTTATCATACTCTGAGAGGTTAGTTTTATTCAGTTCAATCAACCTAGGATAAACAGAGATTGCAATAGTAGTTGGAATGAAATACCAAACTTCAGAAAAAATGACCGCCACAGAATAAATACCAACCTCATATGCATCAGTCATCCAGCGAAGCATGATTTGATCCACTCTGAGATTAACTAATGCCAGAAATCCAGAAAGAAAGATGATCCAGGACTGGCTTAACAATTCCTTTGCCTTGGAAGGCAGAGCTTTCCATTGAAAAACCGAAAATCCTTTATAGCGATACATGAAAACAAGCAGCAGCGCGGTTAGAAAAAATTCCAAACTGGATGCTGCGGCAATGGCGATAACTGTTGCTCCTAAGAAAACAAGTAATACTTTTATAATTGCTGCAGCAATAAAGGCCGTGCTCTTGGCCAACACCGTATACATTGATTGAACTTGAGACTGAAACCATAAGTCTATTGTCTCAAAGGGCCTTGCAAAAAGACTAAAACCAATGATCAAAAGAACCCCGAACTCAATGTCTCTAGTATCATGAACGAATTTAGCCACGCATAATATTATCAGGAATGCGAGCAAACTGCCTACAAACTTTAGAAAAAGGGTGGTTCCCAATAGCTTCTCTTTTTCATCGGGATGCCTAACAATATCTCGTACTACTAGTCCGCTAAGACCTAAATAGACAAATACTGCCATAAACGAGACCAAAGAAAGAGCATAACTCAATATACCGAAATTCTCAGGTCCTAAATGCCTGGCAACGAATATATTAACTATTAATCCAATTCCAAGCGTTAATATTTTTTCTGAAATGAGCCAACCTGCGTTGGTAAGAATTTTTCTTTGATCTTCGTGTTTCCTAATGTATTCCCTTATAAAAGAAGGAAGCAACTTTAGAATTATAGAGGGATAAAATCTAGAATTTTTAACTATCATTCACATTATCAATATGAATTATTATGGATTACTTATAAAAAATATTATATTAGCAATTTTAGGTATTTTTCACAATTCTTGTCAACCAAATGTCAAACAAAGTCCCTGCGTTGTCATGCTTTGTTTTGTCTTATTTTGTCAATTTTTTGATCGGTGGATGCATGATTTTAATTTAGTTAATGAATAATGCTTTTTTTAGGTATCCTACAAATACTTTAAAAAATTTATACATGGAAGAATTTCAGGGATTTGGCTTCAATAGAAAGCCTGGCAAGTACTGCAAGTGTAGCAAAACGCAGCAATGTTCCACCAAGCATAGAAATACTGCTCCATTTAACTCCGGAGATGGTTTTAGATTTCAGATCAACGGCCATTATAGTATTAGATGAGTGTTTCCGTATATTGCTGGTGATCGAGAAGCATGGCTGTTAATAATAACAATGGTGTTTAAAAATCCTTCTGGATTATATTTCAGTTGAAAGACATCCCAATTATTTAATTTATTATTATATAGGACAGGGATAATAACTCTCATTATCCCTTTAATATGTCCTTAACAGCTTCAATCACTTCTTCAACAACATCATCGGTTAACTTCGGAGAAAGAGGAATGGAGACGGTTCTCTCAGAGATCCATTCCGCGTTGGGAAAGTCACCAGATCGGTAGCCATAGACTTTTTGATAATAAGGATGAAGATGGGGGGCGATATAGTGAACGCCGGTGCCTACATTTTTTCGGTGCATTTTATCCAGAAATTGGTCCCGGCTCATATTCATCCGCTCGATATCTAGGATTAAAGTATACAGATGATACGCATGCCGGGTGCCTGACTCTGCAGGTGCTGGTGTAAAAACAGGGAGGTCTTGAAATGCATAGTTGTATTTTTCCCATATCTGTTTCCGTCTTTCCCAATATTTTTCAACTCTCGGTAACTGATGTATACCGAGGGCTGCCTGAATATCCATCATGTTATTCTTAAAGCCCGCACAAACAACTTGATAGTGTTTATAGCCCTCATCGCTGAAGCGTTTCCAAGCATCTTTCGACATGCCATGGAGGGCTAGAACCTTTATTTGATCAGCGTAATCCTCCTTGTTGGTGATAATCATTCCTTCTTCACCTGTAATAATGTTTTTAGTGACATAAAAACTGAAACAGCCCAGATCGCCGAAAGTTCCGGTCTTTTTTCCATGATACTCACTTTCGATGGCATGAGCGCAATCTTCGATGACTTTAAGCTTTTTTTAGCAGCAATTTCCACGATCTTATCCATTTCGCAGGGCCTGCCGGCAAAATGAACCGGGATGATGGCTTTGGTTTTAGATTAGATCTTTTTCATGATGTTGTCAGGCTCTATATTCATGGTCTGTTGGTTACAGTCGGCCAGGACAGGTTTACCTCCGGCGTGGATAACAGCATTGGCTGTGGATGCAAAGGTCACAGCTGGAATGATTATTTCGTCTCCTGGTCGAAGCCCTATGGCTAGCATGGAAAGATGGAGGGCAGCTGTGCAGGAGTTTACAGCCAGGGCAAAACAGGTCCCTTTATACTGTTGAACATCTCTTCGAATCGATGCACTTTCGGGTCGGTCCCCAACCATCCGGAACGAAGAGAGAATCAACTACTTCATCGATCTCCGCCTGTTCGATCAAAGGGCTTCCGAAAACGAGGAAATTATCGCGCATTCATTATCTCTTTTTTTTAGTTTTATCCCCTGTTTCCATTCTGCTCAACACATCTGAAAAATTTATAGCACATGGCCTGACTGAAGTCAAAGTTATTAGAGGTAAAACTTATTTTAATGCTGCTGCCTGGACATGTGATTCACTTGATAATTTCGAAATAAAGAGTGAAAATTTCAGGAGCATGTGGTATCAGAATAAAATCAAAGAATTAGGACAATTAAGCGAAGGAGTATACAGATGTTGAACAGAGAAAAACTAATAGAATGTGCAGCCTAAATGGAATGTGGAAATGCTATCGTTCACATGCGACGGAGTTGCCTTCTACTTGATTTGGAAAATATAAATACACAAAGGCCTGCAAAGACAAGAACAGCGAAATTTCAGGAAATACTATCTCAATTGAAACTGATACTATGTTTTTAAAATCCGATTATCAGGGTTTTCTCTTCTCGTTTCTTTCCGTTTTTGTTCTCCCAGGTCACGATCGATTTGGCTGCTTCATCTAGATTCGAGCTTCTGTAAAGCATAACTGACATAGTTGAATGTTGTTCGAGATTAAGATACCCCTGGAATTCATAAGTATCGGCACCGGTTTCAAGAAGTGTCATATCAAAGCTCAATTGTTTTGTTTCGTCAAAAACCCTAATATTCAGTTCTTCTCTTACTGAAGGATCCGCTCCCGCCAGCCGATCGATGATATTTATAAACAAAAGGCGTCCTTCCTCTGTAGGGATGACCTCCATTTCCGCCAGCTGTGTGGAGACACTTTCAGTAGATGTCATAATGGAAAATTCTTGCAAGTCTTTTCCGCCCTTTCCATCTTCGACTTGAAGAGAGACCAGATTGTAACCGGCTGCAGAATCCTCCGGTTTCCATAAAAGCAAACGTCTGGAGGTGTCGAGTTGCATTCCTTCCGGGGCATTAACTAAAGAATAGACAAGGCCATCCTTGTCATAATCTTTTGCCTTAAATTTGTATCTATACATGGTTCCTGCCTGGGCCTCGCACTCAGGTTCAGATATAAAGAAAGGATGATTGTTCATATCACGTGTTCTGTATCTTACTTTCCTGAAATTGCTTATTTCACTTTCGGAGCCGTCCTGAGCAATTGAGGTAATACCCAATTTGTAAACACGCCCGGGTGTTATCATGGTGTTGTCCAACTCGATCTCAGTAATAGGGGGAATGTTTATACAGTCGGTGAGAACTTTTGCTTCAATATCATCGCTGTAATAAACGCGAATAAAATCTATATTACTTGTATCCCCTATTTCAGCATCAAAGACAATGGTATCTTTTTTCACATTGCATTTTCCCATCCGGGGTTGTTCTAGGGGGGTGGCTCCAAAATTAATTTTTTCTGGGAAATAAGCCCTACGCATTGCATGTGAAGAATCTATGATCTCAGTATAGATGTAACCGTTTTTAAGTGTTAGATTCTCTGAAGGAGACCAGGTGAATTCCAACTGTCCGTCATTTTCATAAGTGCTTCCTATTGGTATCCCGTTGAATTTTTTGTTGTTTTGGTTGAAGTAGAAATTGACCTTGGCCTTATCATCAGGGTCGTAAGCCTTAGCTATTAATTTGTACTGAGAGCCACCCAGTTTGACGATCCTTCTGGGGATAATATTGGGTGAAATATTTCCTGAAGCAAAATGGATGGTTGCTTCTCCCACATCATCTGTGTTTCTTACTTTTACTTCCCATTGGCCCGGAAGGGGATTTCTTATCATGAACCCTGCTGTCTGGTTGGCTTCATCATAGCGGTACAAGAAGTTTTCGTTTTCTTCAGGCAGGTTGACAGCTGGATCGATAACTTTGCCATTAGGAAGGATAAGAATAACATCCGGTGTTTTGTTTTGTCCCTGAACTGCAAAAATTATTCCCGGAGATTTTTTAGGGACAGAAAAATAGTGATTTCGGTCTAAAAAGTAATTAGAAACATTCTCAGTCTCAAATCCCTTTAAGGTATAAGTGGGAGAAACAGCTTTTCCATCACTCGATTCCCAGAGAGGAGGAACATGGAATTCGAGTGGAAAGAGCCCCAATAATTTCCACCAGGACCAGAAGCCGGTGTCATCGATGTAAATATAACATTCAGCCACATCGATCCTATCTTTATCTTTGGTTGCCCACTGCAGCCATTCCGGAATGTCGAAACCAACCGTCCCTAAAAAGGAACCACTCCACCAGTAAAAAGGTTTGTTCACCCAGAATACAGATAAAGTTCCGTCACCTTTGGCCAGCCCGTACATCAGAGTTAAATGCAGGTTGCCTGATAAGCCCACATTTGTCCAAATTTCGACAGAGCCATGCATACAGTCGTAACCGAGGGTTTCACCGTAGCCATACAGGGAATAATAGCCGCTCAGGTCAAGGGTGCCACTACCCCCGAATTCTATGATCGAGCCGAAATTTTCAATCCTTTCGAAAACACTGAAGGCAATTCCCAGGGTTAATGACATGGGAACATTTTTCGGCTCATCCATGTTAATATTGATGTCTTGAAGATAGACAGGGATGTCGTCGATTTGCAAATTAAGATCTTCTCCAAATCCTGAGAAGTGCTCCAGCCAGTTTTCCTTGATCCTTATGCTGCCCCCGAAGGTTGGCATTTCCTGAATGACTACTTTTTCAGCAGTAAGCTCAAAGGACTTATTGATGGTATCGATGAAACCATATACTCCCTGTAATTCCATCAGATCGCCGATCTTAAAATCAGAGTAGTAGATATCTCCAATAAATCCCATGTCTTTGGCCTTAGGTCCTTTTATCTCCATTCTTTGGATATCGCAATAGCTGCCTTCTCCGAACATTTCTGGATTGAGGGTTGTTTTTATGCTTAAAGCCACTCCAAATGGGTCGGTTAAAAATTCAATATATTTGACCTCCACGTCTGTGCCAAAAAGTTCAAGCGGCGAATCATAACTGAATCCATCGATCTTACAGTCAAAGGCATCGATCCTGTGGTTGCCAGCGATGAGGACATTGCTTCCTATCATGAACAAGTTCGTTCCGGTGACTTTAAGTGTACCATTAAACTGGATATAGGCTTCGGGTTCGGTTTGCCCGGTTACAGTCCCGGAGATTGAGACCATGGGTTTAGTGTAATCTCGGTCAAGAGAATCAATGTCAGTGCTTGATTTGCTGTCCGGTTGATAAAACGCCAGGCGGACATCCCCGCTGGCTGAAAAGGAATTTTGATATTTAGTATAAATATCGGCTATTATGCGGATATTGCCGATATCCATGGTGGTGTAGTAAACCTCTATCTTGGTATTTTGGCCTGCTTCAACGACCGCGGTCTGTGATGCCGGAGGAACCCAACCTCTGGCACTGGTGAAATCAACGATATATGTACCTGGAGGTAACTCAACCGCTTTGTTGGAATTATAAGTGCCTGTTCGGCCTTGGATCCGCCACTTTGCTCCTGCCCTGGTAGCTTGAATTGGATTAATAACCACTTGTAAAAAAGCGGCCAATCTGACATAGGTGGCGGTGCAAGTGGTGGTCTGACCAGACAAAGACTGGACCCATCTATTGTTTGGTTTGGCCCATCCGTTGATATCCTTGAATTCAACATAGTATTCTCCAGGTGGAACATCAGTCTCTGTATCACCGCTGTTATACCAGGTTGTTGTACTCACGCGCCGCCATTGTGCTCCCGCATCCACAGCTTCCTGGGGAGTGATGGTGACTTGTATGGAGCCATATTGGACATAGGTACCGGTTATCACTACCCGGTCCCAAGGGATATAGACGGTTTGGTTTTCCGGTTTTATCCAGCCTGCGATATCTTTAAACTCGATCTCCATATATATTTCGGGATCCATATAAACGGTATCCACGTGTCCGCTGTCCAGCCAGGGGCTCCAGTCTCCTGAAGGCAGACGCCTGGTGCGCCACTGAGCACCTGCGGTTCGCGCTCCGGATGGCTCGATTATAACCTGAAGTTCTGGATCCCCAGCACTGTGAATCAATGTGCCCTTCATCGGATCCGGCGGCGGCGATCCATCAGATGAAGCCTGGGTTAAAAATGATGAAAAAATGAATGTAACAAAAAAAATAAACAATAAAATCATTGTTTTTTTAATGTGGTCTAAATAAAACTTATGAAAAAAATGAGTAGAATAAAACATTTGATGTTTTCCTTCCCGATTATTTTTTTAAGACAAAATCAAAAAGAAACACGAATTCAACCTTGGGTAAATATTTATTATAAAAATATTTTTACTATGTCAATAAAAAATCTAAAACTAAATTCTGAGAGATCAAGATCTGAAGTGGCATGATTCTGGCACGAGCCATATGTAAATCCTATATTTATTTAGCTTAAAAATTTTCTGGAGTTAACAAAGAGGATCCCATGGAAATCCGTATAAAAAGAGCCTATACAAAACCGGCTAGGTCAGATGGCTATAGAGTATTGGTGGACCGAATATGGCCGAGAGGAGTTTCTAAAGAGGATGCTGAACTGGATGATTGGATGAAGGAAATCGCTCCCAGCAGTAAATTGAGAAAATGGTTCGATCACGATCCGGACAGATGGGAAGAATTTAAGCATAGATATTTCGATGAACTAGATAATAAATCAAAAGAGTTAAATGTTCTTCGAAACAAAGCAAAAATTGGGAGAATCACTCTGGTTTATTCTGCCAAGGATGAAGAACATAATAATGCTGTGGCTCTTAAAGAATATTTGAATGAAGCTTAGGTTGTGGACAAAGTAATTGCATGAGATATAATGTTTAGAAAAATAAAAAATAAGAGAGATGTTGAAAAACAATAAGACAGAAAAAAAGGTCAAAGCAGCACAAAAGCGTGAAATAACAGAGCATTTGATCTATCGGAAACTATCAAGAACAATTAAGGATGCTCATAATCGTGAGATTTTATTAAGGATCTCGGATGATGAGCTGAAGCATTACAACCTGCTCAAAGATTATACCAAACGGGAAATGAAACCTAATCGAATACAGTTATGGCTGTATTACCTTCTTTCCAAGGTCTTTGGTTTGACTTTTGGAATCAAGCTGATGGAACGGGGCGAGGAGACGGCCCAGGTTATCTATCGTGATCTGGCGAGTTCCTTTCCCAGGGCTTTTGACATTGCAAAAGAAGAAGATGAGCACGAAGAACAGCTTATCCGGACGTTTGATGAGAAGAGGCTTGATTACATAGGTTCTATGATAAGGGGACTTAACGATGCTTTAGTGGAGCTTACCGGTGCTCTTGCCGGTTTTACCCTGGCACTTCAGGATCCCCGTCTGATCGCTATGGCAGGGCTAATTACAGGGATTGCCGCATCCATGTCCATGGGCGGTACCGAATATTTGGCGAAAAGATACGAAAAAAGCGATCAACACCCGATAAAGTCAGGTATATATACAGGAGTAGCTTATATTTTTACTGTTCTTTTGTTAGTCCTCCCTTATATTTTATTGGGCAATATTTATATCTCGCTGGGGATTATGGTATTTGTGGCAATCGTTATTATTATAATATTTAGTTTTTATATATCTGTGGCTAAGGATCTCTCTTTTTGGAAACGCTTTTTAGAAATGGCCGGATTGAGTCTTGGAATAGCTGCATTATCATTTGTTATCGGTTATATCGCAAGGAAGATCTTGGGAGTGGGTCTATAAATGAACTAGCCTGAACTATTCATAAAAAATGCCGATGGTAATGATGATCTTGATAAAAAATCCAGTTTTACAGGAATTTGTCTTATTCCACTAAACTTTTCAACAAGTCCGGTAATTTTAGAAAACGACGAGTTAAGTGCATTGAAGAGGAGTTTAATACATTTTGTGAAGAGTAGAGTATAGGTAAAAATGGTATAATTCTTGATTGTATTGTCATAAGATCTAGACAAAAATGATACTCGGCATCGATTTACAATTTTGGAGGTTATCATGGAACCCATAGGTCCATTGATGTGGGAGCATAGGACTATCGAACGTGCTGTTAAACTGTTGGAAAAAGAATTGGAAAAGATCCAGAAAACAGGAAAAAGCGATCATGAATTTTTAAATATGATCGTTGATTTTTTTCGGATCTATGCTGATAGAACCCACCACGGGAAAGAAGAGGATATTTTATTTAAGGCTCTCAATTCTAAATCTTTATCCAGAGAACACAAAAAGATCATGGATGAGTTAATAGAAGAACATAAGAAAGGAAGAAAACTGACTAACGAGCTTAAAAAGTGGGATGAATCCCATGGGGAGGATTCATCCGAGGATATAGATAAAGTGACCGATGCATTAAAGGAGCTTCTTCAACTGTATCCTCAGCATATCGAGAAAGAAGACAAACATTTTTTCTTCCCAATAATGGATTATTTTTCAAAACAGGAAAGAGAGGACATGCTTGAGAAATTTTATGAATTTGACAGGCAGTTGATTCATGAAAAATATAAAAAGTTGATCGATGAATGGGAAGATATTTTAAGGACCAGCGATTAAGGAGGTTTAAATATGCTGGAGCTCAGAAATTTTAGCGTGTCTATTGGAGAAAAGGAAATTGTTCATGATGTTAATATTACCATCAAAAGTGGAGAAACTCATACGCTGTTTGGACCTAACGGCAGTGGGAAGACCACTCTTCTTATGGCTATCATGGGATTTCCCAAGTATAAAGTGAATAAAGGTTCTATTTTATTTGATGGTAAAGATATTTCAGATTTATCTTTAGATGAGCGAGCTCGCTTAGGTATAGGAATGTCATTCCAGAGGCCCCCTGTCGTCAAGGGAGTAAAAACTCGGGATATGGTTGCAGCATCCCTTGGGGATAAACAGGAAGAAGCCGATAAAATTATTCTCGGACTGGCTGAAAAGGCTGATCTTGTGGATTTCCTTGATAGAGAGGTTAATTACGGTTTTTCCGGAGGAGAGATAAAACGGTCCGAGCTCCTTCAGCTTCTGGCGCAAAAACCTAAGCTAGTTTTGCTTGATGAGCCTGAATCAGGAGTCGATCTAGTAAATATAGCCTTAATCGGCAAACTTATTGATGAACTTCTGGAAAAAAACTGCCGTATCGTCGAGAGGAAATGCAGCGGTCTTATCATTACCCATACCGGTCATATCCTTGACTTTGTCAATGCCCGTACCGGTTATGTCATGTGTGATGGGCGGATAGGCTGTGAAGGGAATCCCCTTGAAATCCTTAAGACTATTAAGGAGAAAGGTTATGAGGAATGTATCAGATGCATGGTAAGGAGAAGATGAAATGGCAAGAATAAAATCATCTAAATCAGACCGAAAAAAGGCAGAGGCAGCGGCTCGTAAACCTTCAGAGATAGGTGAGGATATAGATCTTGATCAATATTCAGATTCATCAGAAGAACTGAGTTATCAGGCAGATCTGACAACCTTGCCGGATAAAGATAAAGAGCGAATGTTAAAGGCTGGTATCAGTCTTGATGATGCCAGTCAAAGATCCGGAACCTTCATTCAGATGGATAATACTCCAATCCATGCAGCTATGACTCAACCCGGTGTTGAAATCATGGCAACCAGTGAAGCTCTTCAGAAACATGATTGGCTTTCGGATTACTGGTGGAAAGCTGTATCAATAGATAAAGATAAGTATACAGCTCAGGTGGAGCTTTCCGGAAGCGATGGCTATTTTATAAGGACTTTACCGGGGAGTAAGACCGAATTTCCGGTACAAGCCTGTCTGTATTTGGCCAAAAGCGGTCAGATCCAGAAAGTTCATAATATTGTTATAGCAGAGGAAAATTCAGAACTGCATATAATTACAGGTTGTACATCAGCCTCAGATAAAGACATGGGCTTACATCTAGGTGTTTCTGAATTCTATGTGAAAAAAGGAGCCAAGATCAGTTTTACCATGATTCACAGCTGGGCGCCTGAAATAGCAGTACGGCCGCGTACAGGAATTATTGTTGAGGAGGAAGGTGTTTTCCTGAGTAATTATGTGATCATGCAGCCGGTTCATTCTGTACAGACTTATCCCAGCGCCATATGTAAAGGAAAAAATTCGACAGTAAGATTTAACAGCATCTTGATCGCTAGAGAAGGTGCTACTATGGATGTTGGATCCCGCGTTGCACTCGATGGAGAGGGTTCGCGAACAGAGATGATATCAAGGGCCATTGCAATGGGAGGGAAAGTTATTGCCAGAGGATATATTGAAGGTAATTCACCTGGGGTTAAAGGACATTTGGAGTGCAGAGGGTTGATCTTAACCGATGGAGTCATTCATGCAATTCCTGAGCTTAAAGGAAATTTAGCAGGAATTGACCTGTCACATGAGGCTGCAGTGGGTAAGATCGCCGAGGAAGAGGTGGAATATTTAATGGCGCGTGGTCTGACCCGGGATGAGGCAACGGCCACTATAGTAAGAGGATTTCTTAGGGTTGATATCGAAGGGCTTCCTCCAATCTTGGCTGAGGAATTAGAAAAGGCAGTAAAGGCTAGTGATACTGATGCTATGTGAATTGAATTCTGATTGGGATTATTGATTTGACCATAAAATCTATCTTTTTCAAATTTGGATAAATAAATTTGACCGATAAGGGGGTTTTATTATGACTGAATTGGATATTTTGATTATAGGGGCAGGCAGTGCCGGAGAACGTGCTGCCAGTTATTCTGCTGGTGATGATAGGAACGTTGGATTAATTGAAAAGGCCAGAGTGGGGGGAGCCTGTGTATTTAATGCCTGTATCCCAACCAAAGCCCTGGTCCATGCGGCCCGTACTTATAAACAAATGCGCAAGGCCGATTTTTATGGTCTACCCAAATTAAAGGAGAATGCCGAGTACCAGAAGGTCAAAGAATTTAAGGATAGGATCATTTTAGGAATTTCTGAAGGCAGGGATGAACGCATGTCTAAAAAAGGAGTAAAGGTTATTAAAGGTACTGCCCGTTTCATTTCTCCTCATGAAGTGATGGTTGATGAAAAAAAATTAAGGGCGCAAAAGATCATAATCGCTACCGGCTCGGAACCTGTGGCTCCTCCAATTAAGGGTCTTGAGGATGCTGGATATCTTAATAATATCAGTATTATAGAGTTAAACCATGCTCCAAAAAGATTAGCTGTTATCGGAGGAGGTCCGGTGGGGATTGAATTTACCCAAATATTTTCAGCTTTTGGTTCCCAGGTCCATATCTATGAGATGGAAGACCGTATTTTGACGACGGAGGATGAGGATATATCGAACAAGCTTTCAGAGCTTCTCTTAAAAGGTGGAATTTTCATTTCCGCTGGAGTGAAAGTAAGCGAAGTCCGACAGACTCGAACAGGAAAATTGGTGATAAGTGAAGATAAAAAAGGATTAACCAACTCTGAAGAGTTCGACGATATCCTGGTTGCTGCCGGCAGAAAACCGGTTATGGATGAGCTGGATCTTTCGGCTGCCGGCGTCACTACCTATAAAAAAGGGATCAAAGTGGATCCCTCAATGCGCACAAATGTTCCACACATCTGGGCCGTGGGTGATGTTACAGGAGGTTTTTATTTCACCTATATTGCCTCGGAACAGGCCAAGATTGCCGCCTTGAATGCAGCCAATAATGAAGAACGAGCTATACATTATGATGTCCTTCCCAGAGCTACATTTTGCGATCCTGAAATAGCAAGTGTCGGTTTGACAGAGGCTCAGGCTAGAGAAAAAGGCTATCATGTTCAAACCTCCAAATTCAATTATGCCGATATGACCCGGGCTATAGTCTCCGACACGACTGATGGTTTTATAAAGATCGTGGCTGAAGAAGGATCAGGCCGCATCTTGGGTGGACATATTTTGGGAGCAGAAGCATCGACCCTGATTCATGAAATTGCCGCAGCCATAACAGGAAATTTATCGGTTAATGATATAGGAGATCTGCTCCACTCTTATCCCACCTTTTCCGAAGGCATTCGTTATGCCTGCCAGTTGATTTCGTAAGAGCTAGTATCTACTGAATTATCTTTATCTTCATTTATGCTGGTTTTTTACAGAAAAGCATTGGTTACATCAAATTTCTTATCAGTTAAGCTTACATAAATTATTCCACTCAGTTTTGAGATTAACTTCTCGGCATCTTTGCGGTTTTCTAGGCCACTGGTCAGAATGACAAGGACATAGGGCTTTCGACCCTCAGGAAAAACAATGGCGGCATCATGGTCGATATGGGTAATGGAGCCGGTTTTATTGGCAACCTTGATTCCTTCCGGAAGTCCGGCCGGTATCTTGGCCTGGAACTTCTGCTGGGCCAGGATCTCGATCATTTCCCGACATGCCTCCGGCGAACCGGCTTTCCCTTCGGCAATGGAAAGCATGACCTGCATTGTGCTCAAAGCATCGGTCCTGTTATTAAGACCTTTTTCATAGGCTCTGGTATCCTCGACTCCCCGTAGGACTTTCATGTTGTAGATCCCCATTTCTTCCATGGTCGTCATAACATTTTTTGCTTCCACAAGTTCGATGAGGATGTTGGTGGCCAGATTGCTGCTCAATGTGATCATGTGTTCTATCAGTTCTCTGATAGACAATTTTTCTCCGATGAGTCCATAAATATCTTCATCTGAATCGTCGGCCGCATAGAGTGAATAAAGACTCCCATCTACGATGCTTTTAAATTGATTAGTAACGGGGATTTTATCATTCAGGCTGAACTTGCCTCTTTCTGCCTGCTGAAATACTTCGATCATAACCGGGACCTTCATCAAACTGGCGGCATGCATCATCTCTTCGGCATGGATCAGCAATTCTTCCCCTGTTTCCAGATCTTTCAGCGCCAAACTCACTTCTGCCTCGGATTTTCTGATCATATTTTCTACGTGATTTTTTAGCTGTTCGGTTTTTCCGTTATGAAACGTCAAGGGATGGTCTATTAGATCTAACTGACTGCCGAACAAAATATCCAAGTCATCAGGATTGATGGAACCTGCGGAGAAGATCAAAGTTCCGGTTATCAGAGAGAATAGTACCAATATAGAAAATGAAGCTTTTATTTTCAGCAATCTGGTCTCCTTTTAATGATTTAATGTGGTTGAAGACATAAAGTGTGCCCTCCTTATTTTCTGGACAATGCGATCAATAGTTCAGAGTGGATAGATTGAATTCTTTATCAAGAAACTATAGTTTTCTCATATAATATTTATTCCCTTGATAGCTTAGCTCGATCAGTTTTTTTTCTTTGATCAGCCTTTCAACCGTATCCCAATCTTCCTGAGCTTTTTCCAAAAAGATCTTCATCGCTTCTTGCCTCATGGGATGTACGGATACGATACTTAAAAGATCCTCCTCCACATTTCCAGTGTAGGCAAAAGCGTTTCCCTCATACCCAATAAGGTATTCTGTGCCGAGTTCCTGTTCCTTAAAGATCTGGTAGGCAGAATTAATATTATATTCTGTGGCAGGCTTCACCCATTCTTCGGCTGGAGGCCTGATCGGAATAGATATATAGCTTTTTTTGGGATTAAGGGTTTTTATAAAAGCTGCAGTTCTTTCGATTATTTCAGCTTTATCATTCATATCCTGTATAAGCATGGTTTCAGTTACCAGGTCTCCTTTAAAAGATTTGGAAAACTCTCTGGCCCCATCCAAAATTGAATGAAGATCGAGCCCTTTGTGAGGCCGGTTGACTGCATGCCACATATCCTCATCAACCGTGTCCATCTTCAAAGATACCCAGTGTGCCATGCTCAAGTCTTTTCGCACATCCTCCCTCCAAATTAAGGAAGCATTTGATATGACGGCGATCCTTCTGTCTGTTTTTCTAAGCTGTTCAATTTCCTTTCCCAGATTTTCATCCAGCGTTGGTTCTCCGTCAGGAACAAAAGTGAGGTAATCGATGGGCTCCTGGCTTTCTTGGGCTTTTTGGATCTTTGTTTTGACAGCTTCTACTACCTCATCCGGCTGATAAAAGGTTTGCCGTTTGATCTGCATATTTAGAGTTCTTCCTAGTTGACAGTATACACACGCGTATGTGCATATTTTAGGAGGAATATTATTTATTCCAATACTCTGTCCCAAACGCCTTGAGGGGACAGGACCATAAGCTATCATCGTTTTTTCATCAAGCATTTATTTTTCCTTTTTATTAAATGGGCCATTCTTGTTTATGATAAACCGCCTCCCAAAATAAAAATTCATATCTGCTTGCGGCCGTGAATACGTATTTTAATCTACCATATGGGCACTCTTCTCCGGCTTTATTAACCAGAGTTTGTATCTTTTCTACCAGATTGAGGTAGGAATCAGTGAGATAGACATTTCCCCAGTCTTGGTATAGTTGAATTTTGTTGGTTCTTAAACTTTCCCGGTGGTGGCCGGCGATCTCAGCATAAGACCAGAAACAAGGAAGAACTGCAGTCATTGCTTCAGCATATGATTTCAAAGAGCTGGTAGTCAGGAGAAAACTGCTGTAGGAGAGATTTATAGGAATAGGATCAATTTCTGAGGCATCTGTTAGAGTGTAGCCGAGCCTTTCCACTAGTTTTTCGTATCCGTCGAATTCGCTGGTGGCTTCCAGGTTGAGTATGTTAATGATCTCTCTCATGGCTTCAATGGAAGGCGCTTTGGAGGCGATAATTGCGAAATTTTTCATAGCTGCGACAAGATAGTGATAATCTTGCAGGATGTAAAATTTGAATTTTTCCAGGGGGAGATCCCCTTTGAATAATTCCACCACAAAGGGATGCTCGAATATTTTATTCCAGATAGGAGCTGCATCTTTTCTCAGCCGGCCAGATAGACTCATGATTTTCTTCCCTGAACGACTACATAATCACCTTTGTCATAGCCTTCCACTGGTTCTTCCAGTTCATCATTGGTGTATTTGGGATGTTTTGTCAAGGTCTGTACAAATTTCAGATCCTTGAAACCTGCTTGCTTTAATAAGGAGATTGTTTCTCCAGTGGAAAGCCATCGGGTCCCTCGGATAAATTTGACTGGATAAGGATATTTGGGGGAAATTTCCGGGTCATGCCGTCCGCGAAGATAGGCCAGATCATACATCATGGCATAAGAGCCTTCTCTAGTTAAATAAGAAATGACCACATGCCCTCCAGGTTTGAGAATACGGTAGGCCTCGTAGACCGCCTGCTGCGGATCTTTGGCATAGCTTAAAATAGTGCTCAGCAGGACCGTATCAAACATCCCGTTAGGAAAGGGTACCTTCTCGGCAGTTCCGATCTTAACTTCGATTCCTCTTTTTCTCGCCAGATCAGCCATTCCTTTGGCGGGTTCGACTCCATATTTTATTCCCAGTTTTGAAGCAAATAAACCGCTTCCTACCCCGATACTTATAGCCTTTCCGGGATTTTTTAAAAATTGCTTTTCTGCCAGAAGCTCCGAATCAAAAATAATCCGGTTTTTATCAAACCAGGCATCAAAATCCCCGGCTTCTTCTTCAAAAGCCGATGGCTGGAGAGGTTCAATTTTATGGTACAGGGGACCGTTTCCTGATCCAAGATTATCGGGAGCATTTTTAATGGCACGGAAAATATAATCTTTGGCAGCTTCGATCGAGTTATGGATATTCATCCCCTTGGCTAAGCCAGCGGTTATGGCGGCAGAGTAGGTGCATCCAGTTCCGTGGGTATTAACCGTATCGATTCTTTCAGATCTAAAATAATGATAAGAGCCCCCATCAAACAGAATGTCAACCGCCTCTTCTTCCTGAAGATGCCCTCCTTTCAGAAGCACATAGCGCGGGCCTTTTTTATGGATGATTTTAGAGGCTCTCTGGGCATCTTCGATATTCTTGATCGAGATCCCGCTGATTATTTCCGCTTCAAGGACATTAGGAGTGACAAGATAAGCAATCGGCAGTAATTCTTCGATCAAGGATTTTTCTGCCTCTTTCTGCAGAAGACGGTCGGAGCTTTTGGCCACCATCACCGGATCGACCACCAAAATATTCAGTCCATATTTTTTTATTCTGTCTACAATGGTCTCTATTATTTCTTGATTGGAAACCATTCCTGTTTTTATCCCGTTGGGGCTGATATCTTTGATTACAGCATCAATCTGAGCACCGACTATTTCTGCAGGGATATCGTGGACAGCGTACACTCCTTTTGTATTTTGGGCGGTTACAGCGGTCAGCACCGACATCCCATAAACACTGAACGCATGAAATGTTTTCAGATCAGCTTGTATGCCTGCGCCGCCCCCTGAATCAGAACCTGCAATGGTAAGTGCTTTTCCCTCATAATTCATTTTTCTCACCTTTCATTATTGAATTGATCAAATTATGTATTATAAAGGAATAATAATATAATAGTAAATCAAACTTTTGATCAATGCTGAGCCGTTTTTCTCCGGTTGGATGAACTGTTTTTTTGGAAGGCATTGGCTTTATGAGAACCCTAATAACTTTCCAACCTGATAAACAACGAAGGTTATAACACTGGCCATAGATAGGGACACGAGTAAGCTCATCAGCAGCCATTTAATACTTCTGGTTTCCTTCCAGGTTGCCCATACAGTGACAAGGCATGGCAGATAGAGCATATAGAAGGTTAGAAAAGAAAAAGCCGTTAGGGGTGTAATGGTTTGCACCAGATAATTCATAATGGTATGGGAATCTGCCAGAGTCGTTTGTAAACCATATGTCATGGCTAGAGATGAGACAACGATTTCCTTGGCAGGGAGGGTAAAAATAAGCGCTGTGAGCATTTCCCCGCTGAGGCCGAAGGGCTGCCCAAATGGGTGTAGAAGGCTGACCATATGGCCAACTGCGGTTTGCTCAAAAGCAGAATCGGGCGGGAGATTGCCCATAATCCAGATGATGATCATGGCAGGAGCAGCGATCATTACGGCCCTGCCGATAGTGTGCCCAACCTGGTGGATCAATGAACGCCGGATGACCTGCCCCCATTTGGGTTTCCGGTAAGGGGGAAGTTCCATTACGAATCCGCCCGGTTCCCGTTTAAAAAAAATTCGGTTTAAGATCAGTGTCGCCAGAAGCATAGCCCCAATACTTATAGCCAGGAAAGTCAATGTAACCGCCAAGGCATGATCTTTGAAGAAAAGGATGATAAGAGCCAATCCTGCTCCGAATCTCCCGTTACACAGTATAAGCGGACTTGTGATAACAGCAATGATGCGGTCTTTAGCATTTTCAATAATACGGCAGGAAAGGACCCCGGTGACATTGCAGCCAAAACTCATCATTGCTACCATGGTGTGTTTCCCTTGCGAGCCTACAACCCGCATCAGACGATCGGTGTTAAAGGCGATCCGTGGAATAAAACCGATATCTTCCAGCAGGCTGAAGGCTGTAAAAAAGATGATCATCGGAGGGAGCATCACGGCGATCACTGTTCCTGTGCCAAAAATAAGACCATCCACAAGAGAACCGATGAGCCACCAGGGTGCCTTCAGGTATTCTAAAAACTCACGTATTCTTTCTGCCAGCCAGGAAAAAGCCGTGGCCAGCATATGTGACGGAATATTTGCTCCTTGGATAGTGATCCACAGTACCATAACAAGGATAGAAAGCATGATGGGCCAGGACCAGATCTTGTGGGTGATGATCCGGTCTGCCCGTTCCGTTATACTTTGTTCTTCAGGATGCTTGCGGTGAAAGGTCTGCTGGACTAAGTCATGAGCGAATTCAAACCGGCGGCGAACGATCTCGATTCGGGCATCGGGACGGGCAGCCTCCCTTAAGCGGTCTGCCCTCCTTACTAATGCTTTAACAGATTCTGGTTGAATAGATTTGCTGTCTTCACTAAGTATAGGGGAAGAAAGTTGGCCGGTTTTAAAGCAATTAATAACCTCCGGATCATCTTCCAGCAACCTGAGGGCTATCCATCGTTTTTTCCCGTTAATATCCAGCTTGGCTAGATCTTTTTCTAGACTCTTTATGTACCCTTCGATAGTCAGCCCATAATCTACAGAGGCGGGATAGGTCATTTTGCGGCCTTCCGCCAACTCCACCATTGCTTTTTTTAGTTGAGGAAGGCCTTCTTCCTC
>CAZLBV010000216.1:0-4644 GCA_964557845.1 uncultured Eubacteriales bacterium
GTAAAGGGTCATCAGCCGGGGATCGACCTCTACCTGAATTTCTCTTTCGACACCGCCGGCAATTTCCGCAGAACCAATTCCATCGATCTGTTCCAGCCTCGGTTTGATCAATTCCTCTGAAAATTCCTTCAATTCGAGTAGTGATCTTGCACCTGAAACAGACAACACCATGATCGGTTTACTGGCAGGATCCAAAGGGATGATGGTTGGATCCTCCACGTCATCGGGCAGAAGAGCGCTGTCCAGATTTTCCCGGGTATGAAGCATGGCAAAATCCATGTCCGTTCCCCAGGCAAATTCCAGTGTCATATAGGAAACATCTTCCTTTGACACGGATTCGACCCTGCGGATGCCCGGAATCCTGGAAACAGCAGCCTCTAAAGGCTGAGTGATCAAGGTTTCGATCTCCTCTGGAGCCACTCCGTTATACTGAGTAATAACCGACAACCGAGGATAATTGATATCCGGCAAGAGATCGACGCTCAACTCTCGCAAGGAAACAAAACCCAACAATACTACCGCTAAAAAAAACATAAAAGTCGTAACCGGCCTTTTAATGGTTGCCTGTGTAAGTTTCATATGTTCTTTCTCAGATTTAAGAATAATTATTCTAGATGATCTCTTTGAAATCTCCCTTTACATCAATGATATTTAATGATCATTTTTCATAATTCATGTAGATATAAACATCTCATTATTCAATCCCCACCACAATTCAATTTTCAATTTAGTTTATCTGATTCCTTCTATTTATTCAAACGTTTAAACTTGTAAAATATTCCCAAAGATGCATTTTATGAATTTTACACATAATAAATCCATTATAGAGATACATAATGAAATTGAAATACTGGTTGCAAAATTTATTTTTTTTTTAGTAGAATGTTTAGTTGGGGATAGGAAATATGAAAAATGAAGAAGTTTTTCATTCTTGGAAAGAAATCTCTGCTTACTTAAAAAGAGAAGTAAGAACCTGTCTCAGATGGGAAAAAAAGCTTGACCTTCCGGTTCACAGGATCAACAAGAATTCGACTCATTCTAAGGTATTTGCCTATAAATCCGAGATTGATAATTGGCTGCAGGAAAAGGCAGATAATAATCTCATGAAATCTAAAAAATATAAAGATTTTAAAAATCTCCATGCTTCTTTTCTCCTGATCGCAGCCATCATTGCAATTGCTCTAGTCTATATTAATTTTCCGAGAAATCTAATTAATAAGAATTCAGAGCTATTATCCTTGGCCGTATTTCCTTTTCAAAACAAAAATCCATCTCTTCAGCACAGAGACTATCTTACCGATGGTATTGTGCAGGAGATTTCAAAAAGTTTTACTAACCTGAATTCCATGAAGGTTATTCCTGTTTTTTTATCTGATACTATAAAACTCCAGAATAAAAATCCTCTTGATGTCAGCATGGAACTTGGAGCCAAATATATGCTGACCGGTTTGATCGATAATCGGGACTCAAACATCCATCTTATGGTCCAATTGATTAGAGTGAAGGATGCAAAAAAACTGTATTCTCATGAATATGTAGAACAATTGGAGAATTTTTACTCTCTTAGAAACCAGATAAACTCTAAAATCTGTGAATGTCTGAACATAAAACCCGACATAAAGAACCATGAAATGACTGGCATAAATCACATTACCGGAGATATGTGGGACGGATATTTCAAGGCCAAAAATGCTCTCGCTAAAATAGCGTCGGATAAATCCGAGCCGGAAGTCATCTTCAGCCAAGGAAAAAGTTTCTCCGTGCATAACACCCGGGAAACCAATGAAATAGCCATTAGTTTTTTTCAAAAGACCCTCGAGATAAATGAAAATTTTGCGCCTGCTTATATCGGATTGGCTGAATGTTTTTTGAACTATGTAAATTTCAATTGGGATTTCAATATTAAATGGCTTGATCATGCTGAGAATTTACTGGACAAAGCTCAAGCTATTCACCCTGATCTTCCCGATTATTATACGCTTCTTACAAGGATCAATTTGATTCGCAGCATTTATTTTGATCAAAGGGTCGATCGCCTTCCCTTAGATATCGCAGAAGAGGGATTAAAATATTATCCCTACTATCCAGAACTTAATTCCATAGTCGCCGCATGTTACTACCATAGATACGGTCAGACCGGGAATGAACTGGATCTGATTACATCCCTTGAATATAGAAAAAGAAGTTATGATTATAATCCCATCGCTTTTCAAAATATCAAATATGCAGAACTGCTTCTTTTAAATAAAAAATTCGATCTGGCCATCGATATATGCCGGTCATTAAATGACCTGGATGCCTCTGGCCTCATAAAATTCATGCTTGGAGAGATCTATTATTACATGGGAAATTTAGATGAAGCAGAAAAAATCTTTCAAAATTATGACGGTACCTCAGAAGATAAAGCCTGTGCCCTTTTTTATCTGGCAATGATCGCCTCTCAAAGAGATGAACCTCAGAGAGCTGCCAATTTGATCAAAGATATCAAACTGCTGGCACCTATCGATGATAATTATTTTGATGATTATTTGAAACTGGCATCCATCTATGTGGGATCGGGACAAATAGAAAAAGGATATGAGTACTTAAAATTATTCTTTAAGATGGAATCGACCAAAAACCAGATTTTTATTTATTTAAAATATATTGAATTAGATAAAAATTTTGACGCCATCCGTGCTTCATTTGAATTCAAAGATATTATCTCCCCACAAAAGGAGGAATTATGGGTAAAAGCAAATCCATCCGAGTAACTGCTAATGTAAAAAAAAGCCTTGAAATACTTAAAAATGCCCAAAAAGAAATGCGGGAAGGAGATTTAAAAGAAGAAGCGAAAGCTGCCATAAAATATTTGGAAAGAACATTTAAAGGAGTTAAACAGCCGTTAAGGGGTGTGGTTTGCCCAAAAGACACACCGATAATCAGAGGCTGATCAACCCCGATTGAATAAAAGTTACAACCGGCTTAAAGCCCTATTATTCAAGTGAATGAGGCCAACAGTAATACTAATATCCTAGAATAATTCTATCATATTTCATATTCATCAAAAGGATTTCTCATCTGAAATTAAGCGCGCTCAACTTAGTCATTACCGAAGCATGCAACTTCAACTGCAGCTACTGTTATACTCAACATAGATCAAAATACATGGCGTATAAAACTGCAGAAAGAGCGCTGGTTTTTTTTTACCTTATCTCGAAGAAGAATCCTATTTAAGTTTTTACGGGGGAGAACCGCTCCTTAATTTCTCTCTGATCCGTAAAATTGTAGCTTTTCTTCAAGGTTTTAAGGAAAATAAAAACATTCATTTTTCCATTACTACAAATGGATCCTTGATAAACTCCTCTATCCTTGATTTTTTTGAAAAAAACAGATTTACGGTCACACTCAGTTTCGATGGTTTTGCTCAAGATACTCAGCGCAAAAATGGAAGTTTTTTGCCCACTTTAAACCTTATAAAAAAAATAAAAGAATGCCCGTCAATAAAATTTAAAGTCAACAGTGTTTTTGATAGGGAAAATGTGCACCTCCTTTCTAAATCCTTAGGTTTGATCATGGACCTCGGGGTCACAGACATAAGTTTTGCCCCGGTGTTCAATCATATTTGGCCGGAATCTGCCATCTCTGTGTTTGAGAAGGAGCTGTATAAGCTGAATATGATTTTATTAAACAAATATAAAAATGAGGGACTGATACCGCTTTCCGACTTCAGGGAATTCGTCAATCAACCAGAGAAAAGGGGGATTTTTTATTGTGCTGCCGGGAGAGACCGGTTATCAATTACTCCTGACGGTCAGATCTGGGGTTGCTTCCTATTTCCGGAATATCTTAAACAGAAAGAAAGAAAATCCGATGCTAAAAGGTTTCTTTTTGGAAATCTGGATAAATTTTCCCGAAATCCAGACCACATCTACGAAAAAACCATGAGTCATTACCATCAGTTAAATATGGAAAACTATTCTACTCCACACAAGAATTGTTTTCTATGCCCGGACATAGAAAATTGCGATATATGTCCTGTTATTACTGCCTATTCCAGTTCTAAAATAGGCCACATCCCTGAATTTGTTTGTCGATTAAAAAAAACAGCCATTCAGGCAAAAAAAAATTTTCTTTCTGATCTTAGGAAATTATGATTGCCTTTTATCCCTTTTTCTATTTATTTGGCAGATCGAATTTTCGCTTCAGCTTAAGATCCAATTTCCAGATCTTGACTGCATTATCCTCTCCACCGGTGGCTAAAAATTTTCCATCAGGGCTGAATTCCACCGCGAATACTAACCCTGAAGAGGCGCGATCTATCACCATTAGTTCCTTTCCACTGGCTACTTCCCATATCCTGGCTTGACCGTTGTCATTCCCTGTTACTATATAATCTCCTTCCGGACTAAAGTCAGCAGACCGGAATGTGTCTCCCCGAAAAGTCTTAATTGTGTTAGCACTGGAAACATCCCAGATTCGAGCTGAATTATCGACACTGGCAGACACCAAATATTTACCATCACGGCTGAATTTGACTGTGGAGACTGCCCGGTTATGACCAGTAAATGTCTTAACCTTGTTTCCGGTTGACACATTCCAAAGGATCAACTCACCGTTATTACAGCCAGTGGCAAACGTTCTTCCCTTAGGATCAAAATCAAT
>CAZLBV010000217.1:0-6453 GCA_964557845.1 uncultured Eubacteriales bacterium
AGAGGGATGTACAAGTTCAAAAAGGACCGCAAGATCCGCTTCGAAGATTTTACAAAAGAGTATCTCGGATAATCGAAAGAGAACAAAAGTCATGGAAATGGGATTCGCCTGCCTCAATAATATTAGAACTTTCTTCGGGCCGGATATGCCAAGATCTCAACTTGAGCCAGGGATTCTATTAACTCAAGTGCATAAAACTATGCGCCGATCCGGGCGTAATGTGCAAGCCCGTTTAACAGAGACTATGCTGTTTTCAAAGATCAACTCCCGGGAGATCGAGAAACACAAAAAATCTATTAAAATTAAAGCTTGACAATGTAACATATATTATATATATTATGTTACAAAATGGAGGCTAAAATGAATAAGAATAATATAGCAAATAAAATAATTAGTAGGATTTATGGTCATGGAAGGGGTTGGTGCTTTACTGCGAAAAATTTCCTTGATCTCGGAAGCCCTGAGGCAATCCGCATCAATCTGCATCGATTGGAGAAAAAAGGAGTCATTCGTCGACTGACTCACGGCCTATATGATTATCCGAAAAAACACTCAACTATCGGATTTCTATCCCCAAATCCCGAACAAATTGTAAATGCCATTTCTGTACGCGATGCTACACGCTTACAAGCTTCTGGAGCTTATGCGGCAAATTTGCTCAGCCTATCTGAACAGGTCCCGGCGACAATTGTCTTTTTAACAGACGGACCTAGACGTAATTTGAAAATCGGGAGTCAAAGAATTTTTTTAAAGAGAACGACTCCAAGTAATTTGGCAACAGCAGGGAAGACTAGCGGTACATTAATTCAAGCTCTGAGACATATCGGAAAAAAACAAATTACAAGACATCATATTGGACATTTGCAAAAGATTTTAAACTTCGATGCTAAGAAACAGATAGTGAAGGATAGAGTTTATGCTCCATATTGGATGCATTCCGTAATCGAAGACATAGCGAGAGACTCTAGTGCTGAAGTTCGCTAAACTTTCCATTGAGGAACGTCAAGATTTTTTTCAAGAAGTTGCAAACCGCCGAAGTTTAAGACCCCTAATTGTAGAAAAAGACTTTTGGGTATGTTTCATTCTGCGAATCCTATTTGAAAATCCTGATTTATCAGAAAACTTAATACTCAAAGGAGGCACCTCTCTCTCAAAAATTTTCAAGATTACTAAGAGATTTTCTGAGGACATTGATCTCTCTGTGAATCCAGGTTGGCTTGGTTTTGATGGAGAGAATCACCCTGAAGTAGCGCTTTCTAAATCTAGGAGCCAATTCGATAAAAAGTGTAAAGACCTTAATAAAGCTTGTATAACTGCTGTTAAAGAGATGATACAACCGATTTTGGAATGTACCATCTGTGATTTACTTGGTCTTCCAAATTCGGGTGAGGACTTTCTAAGTTTCGAAATTGACACACAAATCAATTCAGCAGTTTTGTGGTTTCATTACCCAACTCAAGAATATAAGAATAAAGGTTTCATCAAACCTAGAGTTAAATTGGAACTTGGATCACTCTTGGATCAAAATCCATTTGATACATACTCCAGTACTTCTTGGGTAGCTGAGGACTTCCCATCTGAATTCAGAGAGCCGAAATTTAAGGTTATCTCTATAGAACCGGAACGAACATTCTGGGAAAAGACAACCATTCTTCATGCGGAATATCATAAACCAAAAGATAAGCCAATGCGGAATCATCTTTCAAGAGACATCTATGATATTTGTATAATGGCTAATCATGAATATGGAAAAAAAGCGCTTCAAAGATTAGACATCAGAGAGAGTGTCGTGGAATACAAGAAAAAATATTTTTATTCAAAATGGGCTAGCTATGAAACAGCAAATCCAGGGACATTTCGGCTGGTGCCTCCTAGTCATCGCCATTCAGACCTTACTTCTGACTATTTAAAAATGAATGAGATGTTTTTTGAAACTCCACCAACTTTTGATGAGCTTCTTGATCAACTCAGCGAAATTGAAAAGATTATTAACTTGTCCTAATATTTTCTAAGCAAGCAGGTAGATTCATCCAATAAAGATTCAAAAAAGGTTTTATGATTGCTTTTCTCATTTCAACCCTCTTTGGTCAGGACAATATCAGTGTCGAACCACTTTTAAAAAATATCTATTCCAAGCCTTGCGGCTAATATTCCCCCCCGCGGCCGGATTATTTTTTGCCAAGGTTGAGGAGAAGGACCGGATCCGCGGGGCTGTTATGTTAAATCTTTGGCTTCGTTTATAATTTTTGTTACATATTTATCAGTTTTATTAAGGGCGTATTCGACTGCATCCCATTCCGGGCAGATCTTCACTGCGCAGAGATCATGCACTTCTTTTAAATAGGCCTGTGCATTTTTTAGATAAATAGTAACTTTCTTTTCTAATGGCTTAAAACTCATTCTCCTTAACTCCGCCGAATTATCTTATGCAGAAAAATATATTTTTTTATTATTAAGAACTTTTAGTCGCAGCAATTTCAAGAAATATGGAAAATATTTTATATATTATTTACCTTATACTATCCTCCGCTTTTATACCCAATCACCGCTTACACGTGCTCTCAGCGCGAAATTCGAGTGATCTAAAGCGATCTGTCTGATCAATAATTCACATCCATAGAAAACATGAAAAATTGGTTTTTACTGATTTTAATGACAGTTTTGATTATAATTGGTAGGAAACGATAAGGAACCGTTAAGGAGCCCTAGAAGATGTCAAATATTGTGACCATTATAATGGCAGGAGGCCAGGGCAGCCGTTTAATGCCTCTGACTTTAACGCGCAGTAAACCTGCTGTACCTATTGCCGGCCGGTTTAGGTTGATTGATTTTCCTTTGAGCAACTGTATTCATTCCGGCATACGTAAGATCTTTGTCTTAACCCAGTTCAGCTCCGAATCACTGCACCGTCATATATTTTTGACCTATCGATTCGACAATTTTTCCCGGGATTTTGTCACCATCCTTTCCGCCCAGCAAACCCTGGAAAACCGTGACTGGTACCAGGGTACAGCCGATGCGGTAAGACAAAATCTTGCTTTTCTTCGCAGTGAAGGAGACCTTTTTCTCATCCTTTCCGGAGACCATCTTTACCGGATGGATTACCGAAAATTTGTCGAGCACCATATCAAGAAAAAAGCGGACATAACTATTTCCGTGTATCCTGTGACAGCCGAAGATGCCACCCAATTCGGAGTCATGAAAGTCGACAGCCGGGGCCGGATAATATCCTTTATGGAAAAACCCAAAGATGAGGAATCATTAAAAAGTATGGAATCACCGGAAAGTGTTTTTTCCAAGTTTGAAATGGAAGCATCCGGAAGAACTCATCTTGCCTCCATGGGGATTTATCTTTTTAACTGCAAAGTTTTAAAAGAACTACTGGAGAACAATTCCTTTGGAGATTTTGGTAGAGAGGTTATTCCCTATGCCATAAATCGTAAGAGTGTCTATGCTTATTTTTTTGACGGATACTGGGAAGATATTGGAACTATCCGCAGTTTCTTTGATGCCCATATCGATCTAACTCTGCCGCTGCCTCGTTTCAATCTTTATGATGAGACCAGGCCTATTTTTACCCATCCGAGGTTTCTTCCCGGATCTAAGATCATTGATTCAGAAATTGTCAACTCGATCCTGTGTGAAGGAAGCATCATTAATAAATCCAGGATCAGGGAATCTATCATCGGTATCCGGTCAAGGATTCAGGATGGATCCTGTCTGACACATTCCACTTTTATGGGAGCAAATTATTTTGAATCCAAAGAAGAGATCGAAGAAAACGCCAAAAGATATATTCCTCCCATGGGCATAGGGAGAAATTGTGAGATCTGTAATGCAATTATTGACCGGAATGCCAGAATCGGCGACAATGTTCGTTTGATCAACCAAAGTGGAGTAAAAAACGAGATCAGTGAAAATTTTTCGATAGTGGACGGAATAATTGTGGTTAAGAAGAACGCAGTCATTATGAATGATACGGTTATTTAACCTTAATTATTACACAGAAGATAGTCCGATAATACTAATGATCAATTTAAAATATGTAGAATGGAAGCGGTTAAGGAGATGATTGGATGAAGTTAAGATACCATGGTGAGGGGACGCCTCCTGCTATTGCCTATTTTTCCATGGAGATCGGGATCGAACCAAAAATGCCTACCTACAGTGGGGGATTGGGGATCTTGGCCGGGGATACCCTCCGGGCTGCCGCTGATCTATCTATTCCCATGGTTGGGATCACCCTTCTCCACAGGAAAGGTTATTTCCGTCAAAAACTTGATTCAGATGGAAATCAGACTGAACTACCTTTTGATTGGGAGCCTGCTGATTTTCTTGAGCCACTCTTAAATACAGTCAATATTGAAATAGAAGGAAGAAAAGTCAAGATCAGACCCTGGCTATACACAATTCGAGGGAGCACCGGATTTACTGTGCCGGTTTATTTGTTGGATACCAAGGTAGAAGGCAACTCAGACTATGACCGTTCCTTAACGGATTCTCTTTATGGAGGCGATCTGCATTATCGCTTGTGTCAGGAAGCTGTTTTAGGCTTAGGAGGAATTAGTATACTTCGGAGTATAGGATTAAGGGAAGTCCAGGCCTACCATATGAATGAAGGGCATTCTGCGCTCTTGGGCTTGGCTTTACTGGAAGAATTATTAGGGCAGAGATCTTTGTATGACACCCAGAGCTCTGACCTTCAAAAAGTTAAAAAAAGGTGTATTTTCACGACACATACGCCGGTCCCAGCCGGTCATGATAAGTTCCCCTTAGATTTAGTAAAGACGGTTTTAGGGGAAGGAAGGTTTCAGTATTTAGCTTCCACTCCGGCAAATATAGATAATAGTCTGAATATGACTTCTCTGGCTCTTATGTTTTCATGGTTTGTAAACGGGGTTTCTCACCGCCATGAATTGATCTCGCAGAATATGTTTCCGGAATATCCCATCGATTCCATCACCAACGGCGTTCATGTGTTTACCTGGACGGCTGAACCCTTCCGGAAGCTTTATGACCAGCATATGGATGAATGGCGGGAAGACAGCCTTTATCTTCGCTATGCCATAAATATTCCCATAACTGAAATAATTAAAACCCATACAGAGGCCAAAAAACTCCTCATAGAAGAGGTGAAGAGACGGACCGGACAGACACTTTCTGAGGAAGCTTTCACTGTTGGATTTGCCCGCCGGGCTACCGCCTACAAGAGAGTCAATCTGCTTTTTTCCGATATAGATAGGCTCCGGCAAATAAACCGGAATATTGGTCCTCTCCAGATTATTTATGCCGGCAAAGCCCATCCCAAAGACGAAAAGGGAAAAGAACTGATCAGGGAGATCTTTGCTGCCTCCAGAGAATTGAAGGATGAGATCCCGGTTCTATATTTAGAAGGGTATGACATGGAACTGGCAAAATATCTTTGTTCGGGTGTGGACATGTGGCTGAATACTCCCAAAAAACCTCAGGAAGCCTCCGGAACCAGTGGAATGAAAGCTGCTTTAAACGGAGTTCCCAGCTTGAGTGTTTTGGATGGATGGTGGCTGGAAGGCCATGTCGAAGATGTCACCGGCTGGTCGATCGTCCAGGGCCAGGAAGGAGAAGCAGCTTCTCTTTACCAGAAACTGGAGAAAAAGATTTTGCCCTGTTTTTATAATGATCGGTATAGATATGCTAAGATCAGGCGTCATGCCATTGCCTTGAATGGAGCTTTTTTTACGGCTCATCGGATGATGTATCAATACTATAAAAACGCCTATCTTCCCACTCAGAATAATCATTTCGATCAAAAATGAAAATCTCAAAAAAAAGGCGTACCAATACGTCTGATCCTGTTAAAGATTGTTCCCCTCCGGAATTCCGCTTTGATCCGTTGGAAAATACTTGGGTGATCGTAGCTGAGGAAAGAAATAGGCGGCCTCTTCCGCACAGAGAAAAAATCATAAAAGACTCTTCTGAAGGATGCCCCTTTTGTGTGGGACATGAATCAGATACCCCTCCGGAAATTTGGCGTTTACCTGTTGAAGAAAAAGGGAAAAATTCTTCCACTTGGAAGATCAGAGTAGTTCCCAACAAATATCCTGCCTTAAAAAAAAGCCTGAACGGCAGATGGTTTGAACAAAGTCTCCATGAATTTATTGAGGGAACCGGTGCCCATGAAGTCATTATTGAGACTCCTGAGCATGATATAACTTTTGAAGAACTTCCCTTACAGCATATGCAAGACGTGCTTAGAACCTATCGCACCAGAATCAAGACTCTCTATCGAGATCCTAGAATAAAATATGCGTTATTGTTTAAAAACCAAGGGGCCAAGGCAGGTGCTTCCTTGAGCCATCCTCATTCACAGTTGATAGGAACTCCCATACTTCCCAAGGGGGTAGCGTCCAAGTTGGAAAGTTCTTTTCATCATTACAGAAAGACATCACGCTGCCTTATCTGTGATCTTATAAA
>CAZLBV010000218.1:0-3518 GCA_964557845.1 uncultured Eubacteriales bacterium
GTTTTTATCTTGGTTTGGCCGTAACAACCCAGGTCAGCATAACCGAGATCATCGGCTAAGATAAAAATAATATTTGGCTTCTTATGAGAAGTGCAGGAAGTCATCAAACCGGGAAGAAAAGTACCTGTAAGGGTGAATTTACCTATCTTCCTGATAAATTCATTTGTAATTGTACTCATCGTCATAATGGTATCCTCTTGAGATTATTTTTTATGATTTTTCCAAAAGAATTTTTTACACTTTTCAATTTCAAAGACTTTATTGATTATAAAAAAAAATTGCTAAATAAGTAAATCTATCCTTTTTTTGCTAAAATAACTTATATATGCTTAAATACAAATTGGTTTTGGGGACAGCGCAATGAAAAATAGCTATGATGTTGTGATTATAGGAGCAGGGCCGGCTGGTCTATTTGCTGCGTATACCCTAAAGGATTCTGCTCTGAAGGTTTTGGTGATTGATAGGGGATCTGAACCTTTAAATAGAAAATCCAGAATTTATGGAGTGGGGGGGGCCGGGATGTATTCGGATGGAAAACTCAATCTCACATATGCAATTGGTGGTGATCCTTCTGACTTAAAAAGGCCTGATGAGGATGTCCAGGAAAGAATCGACAAGGTCGACCGTATTTTTACTGATTTAGGGGTGAAACAGGAATATTCAGGTGTGGACGGTTCTGCCATACATTCATTGAGAAAGAAAGCAGCAAGTTTCGGAGTTGAATTCGTCGGCGGGAAACAAAGACACATCGGGACGGACAATCTAACCAAAATCATGAATAAGTTCTATAGTTATCTGTTAGATAACGGAATTGATTTTATGCTTAATACCGAGATCAGGAGTATCTCAAAAACAAAAGACGGTTTTTTTTTGAAGGGTGAACAGGATATTCTTTCGTGCACCTATATTGTAGTAGCACCTGGAAGAGCAGGTGCTTATTGGCTGAGAAATGTGGCGATAAATTTAGGCGTAGAGTTTGAATATGGTCCCATAGATGTGGGGGTTAGATTGGAATTTCCGGCTGAAATATACGAGGATGTAAAATCCATAATGTATGATGCTAAATTTAGACTCTCTTCAACTACCTATGATGATTGGATCAGAACCTTCTGTGCTAATCCTGAGGGATTTGTCACGGTTGAAGAATATGATGGCATGGTCCTTGTCAACGGACATGCTGCCAAAAGTTCAAAAAGCGGAAATACGAATCTTGCTCTTCTCTCACGAGTTGAGTTAACCGATCCGGTCGAGGATACTACGGCTTACGGAAGGGCTATTGTAGAATTATCCAATACTATAGGAGGAGGTAAACCTATACTCCAGAGGTTGAAAGACTTGAAAGAAGGACGCAGGTCCACTTGGGAGAGAATATCCCGGTCTTCCATTTCCCCCACTTTAAAGGAAGTCACACCAGGTGATATTTCTATGGCTTTTCCCAGCAGGATCGTGGTCAATTTATTGGAAGCAATAGAAAAGATCAATTATCTTATCCCCGGGATCGATTCCAGCTCAACGTTTGTTTATGCTCCTGAAGTAAAATTTTATGACACCAAATACAAGGTGTCCAGGAACCTTGAGACCGGATTGAAAAAATTCTATGTAGCTGGTGACGCGTCTGGCTTTGCCCGTGGAATCGTTTATTCAGCGGTGACCGGGATGCTGGCAGCGGAGAAGATCAAAGAATGACAATTTACGGTGAGAAAAGTTAAAGATCAGGAGTTGGGTCAGAACAATCTTGTCTCGTTAATAATCCAGGTTCACTGAATCGGAGCTGCCGGAAGTAAAAGATCTTAATTTTTTGCCTTCACTGGAATTCCTTAATTTCTCCAGGGCTTTTGCTTCGATTTGCCTGACCCGCTCTCTGGTTATACCGTATATCTTTCCCACTTCCTCCAGTGTATAGTCTTGCTCATTAACTAATCCGAACCGCATTTTGATTATTTCAGCTTCCCGTTCTGCCAGGATATTGAGTATATTTTTAATTTTTTGCTTTAAATGTATCTGAGTTACAATTTCTTCTGGGGAAGGGTAGTCAGCATCGGGAATGAAATCTAAAAATGGACTGTTCTGTTTATCTCCCAACAGATTGTCAAGAGAAACGGAATCTTGTGAATTCTGCAGAGTTTCCTGGACCTTTTTGACAGGCAGGTTCAACTTTTTAGAAAGCTCGTCTGTAACAGATAATGTAGATTCATTGTTATCCAGTTCTTCAGACGTCCGCTTCATTTTAGTTATGATATGCAGGAGATAAACCGGCAGTCTGACTGTCCTGGCTTGATCAGCGATTGCGCGGGTAATAGATTGCTTGATCCACCAGCTGGCATAAGTGGAAAATCGGTATCCCTTCCGATAATCGAATTTCTCTGCTGCTTTTATCAATCCAATATTTCCTTCTTGAATAAGGTCAAGGAACTTTAATCCACGATTGAGATATTTTTTAGCAATGGCAACCACTAATCTCAAATTTGTCTTGACGAGTTCCTGTCTGGCATCATGGATGATCTTTTTTCCTGTGGCAACAGAATCTAAGATCTTTCGAGCCGTTTCAAAACTTATTCCGATCTCGTTCCGATAGTGTTTTAATTGCAGGATTATTTCATTTTCTCTGATCATAAGGTCTTTTTTTGAGCAAGGATCCTTTAATTTACTTACAACTGAGTTTAGTTCTTCTTTTTCTTTTTCCAAAATATCTATGGTGGCAACCGTTGTTTTCAGGCTTTCAATGACATCCTGCCATCTGAATGAATATAGATTTAGTTCCCTGATGGTCTGGCTGATTTCAACACAGATACGCCCCCTGACAAATTGCCGCTTTTTTAGATCAGGAATTTGCTGAAGTTTTTTATTTAACTGTTTTATTGTGTTGATTTTTTCTATTATCCATTCTTGTGCTTTTTTATGCTCCTCACTTGAAAAAATGTCTTTAAGATTGAAAATCCCACTTATGCTTTCAGGATCCTCTATGATCTTTTGTTCCAGGGAAAGTATATAGGAAATTCCCATCTTGGTTTTGGATAAGGCTTTGTTGATGATTTTTTCTCCTGTTTCGCCCATTTTACCCAAACGGATATGGTCTTGTTTTGAGAGAACATCGAGTCTGCCCATATCCGTAAAATAGATCTTAATTGCATCCAAGTCCGGTGTTTTTTTAGAAGCGGAATCTTTATGTTTTTTTCCATTTCCGTTCCCATTGTGGGGGAAATTGCTGGCGTATGTTGGATCAGTGGCTTTATACCGATAAAATTTATTTGTTTTTTCAAATTTCATATTATTGACACCCATTGATTACAAAAAAATTAGTCTGGGTTATGCTACTTTTTTTCATAAATCCACCCTAATAAAAGCAAAATCCATGCCAAAAGAAAAAAGTAATTCTTTAATGAGACCCCTTAAAGATGACAAAAAATTCTTTAGATCATTATATAATCTACAAAATATTTATAAAAGACGCAGATTTTTCCTGTTAAACGGGAAGGTTGTCCTGCTGGGTGGGATTAATCAATTGAGTCTATCACTCA
>CAZLBV010000219.1:0-11219 GCA_964557845.1 uncultured Eubacteriales bacterium
ACAACAAAAAAAATTATTTGGGACCGTATATCAATCAGGGGATAAAAGGCGCAATGTGGAACATTCTGTTAATACTGGCAATTTTAGCTGTAACAGCAGGTGCTACTGTCAAAATTTTATCAGTACTGGGTATTTGGTGAAGAAATTAAGGTCAATTTATATACAGGATAAAACAATGAAACTTGAAAAAATAACCATCAGTTCTTTGGCTATGATGATCGACCATTCTTTGCTCCACCCTGCCCTAACAGAAAAAGATTTAGAATCCGGTTGTAAAGTCGCTCATAACTGGGAAACGGCAACCGTGTGTGTTAAACCATATGCGGTATCTTCGGCTAAGGATCTTCTCCTTGGCTCTCCAGTCAGGGTCACAACCGTGGTTTCTTTCCCCCATGGAAACAGCAGCATGAACACAAAAATCAGAGAAACAGTGATACAGCAATACATAATACAAAAATTTAAAAAAAACATGCTTTGATATATACTTAAGCAGAGGTTAGAGAATGAAAAATAAGGAAAGGCCGAAAACAAAATATGTTCAGCTTAATACTGCTCTTTTGATCGGATTGAGCTGCCTGATCATTGGATTTATCGGAGGAATGGTTTATTCTGTATACGGCCCCAAAGAAGGAATATCTCCCCCTGCTGCAACCTTCAATCCTGCCATACCTGCTCAAAGTAATATCTCTATGGAACAAACCCAAAAAATTCTTGAGTTGGAAAAAGAAGCAGCTGCTGATCCTGATAATCCCAACACCTGGCTGCAGCTTGGGAATCTCTACTTTGACACAGATAATTTTCAGCGATCTATTGACGCATATCAAAAATACTTGGAACTTAATCCAAGTAACCCAAATGTGTGGACAGATATGGGAATAATGTATAGGAGTATAGGGCAGCCAGAAAAAGCGATAGAAGCTTTTGATCAGGCGATCTCAATAGATCCAAAACATGAACAATCCCGCTATAATAAAGGGGTTGTATTCTTGCATGATCTAAATGACCCTGCAGCAGCTAAACAACAATGGGAAATACTATTAAGAATCAATCCTGATTTTAAAACTCACACCGGGCAGTCATTAAAAGATCTGATCGAGAAAATATAATTAGATTCAGTGATACGAAATTCCAGATCAATTAAATATGTCTATCCCAATGCAAAAAATCCGACATTCCTGAGAAATGTTCGGCAGAAACACTTCGTTATGAATGATCAGATTCTTTATTTTGAGCTTTTTTTCAATTCATCCAGCTTCCCGGGAACTGCCAGGATAGAACGAACCACATCCACTGCCAGATAATAGAGCAGAAAGAATAGATAACTTAAGAAAGGCAGCAGTCCGATCAAAAGGATCTGCCAGGCTTGACCTATCCCATTGGCCCAGGCTGATTCCACTCTCACCCTGTCTCCAAAAACTCCGATAAAATCAATAAAAAGCAGAACCGTTGCTACCAAGATCCCGATCCCAAAGATGATCGGGATCAGCCGCATAACGCCTTTCAAATAAAAGACTATGATCCCCAGAGCTTCTTGACCGGCCGAAGTTTCCTTAACAATTTTTGTCGATGCGGTTTCAGGATGAAAAGCTACTAGAGCTAAAAATTCCAGCAATACAAAAATTCCTAATCCTATGAAAAGGTTTGATAATCCCGCACCTCGTATGGTCCAGATTATAGAAACGACCAACACAATGAATCCAGCAATAAAGGCCAAAAAACCAAAACAATCGAGAAATGCTTTGGATGAGAGTGATGCAGGATTATTCTCAACCAGTTTAACTCCTGCAGTTGAGAATCTGACTGCTGTATACTGTACCACGAAAACCAAAACTATCCATGCCAGGCCGTAAAGGAAGGCGGAAAATGAATCCAGACGGATGGCCACCACCAGCGCAAAAATAAATCCTAATCCCGCAGCAGCAATCATTCCATAATGGCCGAATTTTAAAATCCAATAAGTGGAAAAATCGAGCACTTTTTCTGTCAATTTTCCCCTTATAAAATCGACACATTTTTCCAGGATCCTAAAACCAAAAAGATGATCAAAGTCTTTACTGGTCTTTCCCTTTGAAGCTGTAGTTTTTGCCATGATATCTCCTCCCTAATTCATCTTGAATAATTTTAAAAAATAATCATGGGCAATCCCATTCTTTACCAATGGTAACGAATGAACAAAAAACAGGCTTTGAATTAAATCCCATGCTTATGTTTTATTCTACAGTTTTTAATACATAAAACAAGAAAATATTTGTCTTTTTATCATTTCGAGTTTATATTAATTAAACACCTGGAGGAAAAAACAAAAAAGGGGTTTAAATATGACTGAAAAAGAATTACTTAAAGCAATATTGAGAATATTTATTATCCAAATAGTGCTCTTTTTTCCATTTATATCCCCAATGGCATCCGATTCACTGCCCTTTCAAAAAGGCATGGCCTACCCAACCTGGAAAGCTGAGCAGTACGGGCTGCCGCAATCCGATGAATCTCTTAGGCTGCTAAAAGAAAATACGTTGACGGAATGGGTTCAGCTCGTGCCCACCTGGTATCAGCAGGATAAAAGATCAACGGAAATTTTGCCTGATTATTCGCAAAATACCGCCCGTCCCGAGACTGTACGGCATGCCATTCAATTCGCTCACAGCCTGGGAATAAAGGTCATGCTGAAACCACATGTTGATGCGTTCAACAGCGACTGGCGGGGCACTTTTCAACCTGATGATCCGGAAATGTGGTTCAAAAGCTATAAAAAAATGCTCTTGGATTATACCCAAATGGCCAAGGAAGAGGACGTAGAAATATTTTCCATCGGATGTGAATTCCTGGAACTAACCAAACCAGAATTCACGGAAGCCTGGAAAGACATCATTACCGCTGTAAGGGACATCTACGGCGGCCCTTTGGTCTATTCAGCCAATTGGTCGATCGAATACCTGCACATCGAATTCTGGAATGAGCTTGATTTTGTGGGAATAGATGCTTATTTTGAGCTCACCGATAAAAAGGATCCAACATTGGATGAACTGCTTGAAGCCTGGAAACTCCACCTCACCGAGATCCAAGCCTTTTACGACAAATGGTCTAAACCGATTCTCTTTACAGAGATCGGCTACCGGAGTTTAGACGGCACAAACATGCAGCCTTGGAACTGGGGGATCCAAGGATCAGTGGACCTGGCTGAACAGGCCCTCTGCTACCAGGCTGTGATCAGGACCTTTGAGGGGAAGCCCTGGTTCGCCGGCATATACTGGTGGAACTGGGAGCCTGATCCTACCCTTGGAGGGCCATATGATAAAGGATATACCCCTCAGAAAAAACCCGCAGAGTCTATCCTTAAACGATGGTACGGAGGAGAATCTTTACAGAAAAAGGGTTCTGTAAAACGTTAATTTAAGCAATCCGAAAGCATCTAATCTGACCTTAGAAGACTTTGAGGTCTATGAGGATGGTGTCCTCCAAAAAGTGGAAGCTGTCTATCTTGTAAATAAAAACAGTATTGAACGTGAAGAGGCAGCTATACTGAAAGAACAAGCCCGCCAGCTCTTCAGACCTGAAGTCTCGCGTCATTTTGTTTTGATATTCGAAATCATGGACCACATACCGCAGTTGGATGAGGCTATCGATTATTTTTTTCAGGAAATACTCACACCCATTGGCACACTTCATGTCATTACTCCGGTTAAAACCTACCATTTCAACCCGGAAGCTCTGGCGCAAATGCCCAAAGAAAAAATATCCGAACAATTAAAATCCAAATTACGAGCGGATATTATTAAAGGAAGTCTGGATTACAAAAGTGCACTGCGATCACTTGAAAAAATTTTCACATTCAGCGTGGATCCAGACCTCCAAAAGTCCATGTTTATTGACCAGGCCAGGATTCTCAAAGATCTAAGATCCTTCAGTGAAGAGAGAATGGAAACCTTAGCGGATTTTCTCAAACAGCAGCCTGGACAAAAACAGCTCTTTCTTTTTTATCAGAGCGAACAGATTCCCCTGCTTAGTATTCTGGATGAATTTGAAAGATTGGAGCTGATCGAAAATCTCTACTTCGATCTTGATAAGGTAAAACAACTATTTTCAGATTCGTCCATCTCCGCCCATTTTCTTTATGTGACTTTACATGCCATGTGGGATTCTTTGGACACTTCTGAAACTATGGTGCCGCTGCGGGCGGAATATTTTGATCAATCCAACGAGATCTTCAATGCTTTTAAAGAAATTTCCAGAACTACAGGAGGCATAGCCGATTCATCTAAAAATCCAGGTTTTTTATTCAAAAAGGCTGCCGATGCCTCTGAAAATTACTACCTTCTCTATTATAGTCCTAAGAATTATGTGGCGGATGGAACTTTTAAAAAAATCGAGGTCAAGGTCAAAGGGGAAAAATATTCAGTCACCCATCGCGAGGGATATTTCGCTGATTGAGTTCAGGCTATTATCTTTTTCTTAATTTAAGTACACCCCTCTCGTTATCTATTTCCATATTGAAATTGTTAAGAAAATCGAGCCCTAAAAGTCCGCTGTTGGGATGAGAAGGGATCTCAATGACCAAAGCCCTAACATTGTTGACCTGATGTCCCTCGATCTCGATGGAGCGAAGATAAACTTCATAGGTTAAACCAACAGCCCCCGGAACACTGACACTTACCATTGGAGTGTTCTCCGTGATCTCGATCCCAAGCATCTCAACCGCGCTGGGCGGTATAGAACAGGTCGTAGCTCCTGTATCAATAAAAAATCTCATTTGATGGGTTCGGTTTACATATGCATCCACAGGGATTTGTTTTTCCCGGGGATTGAAATATATGACTATGGTTTCCTCTTCCTCCTGTCGCTGTGATAAAACTGCTTGTAAATTTTCCGCCTGCTTTATTAATTGAGGAGGATATTTTTTCTCTAAAAGCAGATCATTGGCGAGCGCAAGTTCATTTTTAGCTGCGGCCAATTCAACTCCCAGGAGATGAAGCTCCAAATCATCAGGAAACAACCGCCTGGCCTCTTCAAAAACGATAAAACCATTATAAAAATCCTCACCCGAAATAATTTTTTTTAGCCAATCTTTATAGAAATTACTCAATAGATCATCATAGCCGGGAATAATCCCGTCCTCATTATTCATCAGATCAGTTTTTAAATTATTAAGAAAAGCAAGAGCCCTTGAGCTGTCTTCATATTCAACTCGAGAAATCACGGCAACCTCTATTAGTGCCCGGTCCAAAACCTCCATTAAAACAGGCTCATCAAGAATACGCCTCACCTCTCCCGCAAAACCAGCCTCAATTAACTCCGATGCCAGGGCATGCATTCGATCCAAAACAAATCTTAGATCAAGTGAAAGTGGCAGATCTTCAGGCAGAAACTTTGAGGGCAAACGAAAGGACTCGGCATAAGCCTCTAATCTATCCACGGGAGAGATATCAGTTCTATCTAATTCTATGGCTTTAACCATTTGTGTCTCCCGGCTATCAGAGAGAACCAGAAAATAGAATTGATCTATGTCTTGATTTGGAAGCAAATCCGTACCAGAAGAACCTGTCCAAATAAATCCCAGTTTTTTTCCTTCTCCAAAGGTCCATCCTACGATCTTTTTGTTTTGAAAAAAAACTCCGGGTTCATCCAGCTCAGGAGGCACCTGAAAACTGGAGAACAAGCCCCTTTCCCGGATAGATAATATTTCCAATCGGAGTGAAGCATTTCCCAATAGAGGGTGCCATTCCAATGGAGCAGATAATTTCCAGGGCTGGAGCTCCATTGATGCGGAAGCGGTTTCTCCATTAAACCGGCATAGGATCACCGGATTATTTTCCGACCAAAACACAGATTCGATCGGAATAAATTCTGCCTCCTTGGTTTGGAAGAACACACTGCTCCCTCCGATCATCATCCCAATGGGTAAAGCGATCCAGTTCCCTTTCATGGCAGCAGCAGCATAACGTGCTATTTCTTTTCCGGAAAAATCCCTGATAACGACATCCCCGATCAACAGTTCATTCCTGCTTGATCCAGACTTGGCTTCCTGTATCTCAGCCGTGGTCTCCTTCTCTACAGCCGCAGTTGGTAAATCCTGTAAAGGTCCATTGAAACTTGAGATCAGAAAATAACCACCAACAAATAACAGGATCAATACAGGAATCAAGTAATACCAGGAGAATTTTGGTTTTTTTTCTACTGTTTTTCTAAACAGCGGAGCTCCACAGTTGGAGCAATATACAGAATTATCTGGATTCGAAGTATGGCATTTTTTACAGATCATCCTACCGCCCATATTGTTATCATGACTAGATTAAGCTTAAGTGGTCAAAATTAGCTGGTAAATTTTCTGGCTTCAAACAAAAACATAGCACTAAATCCGCCTGCATGTCTACAGAAATCAACCTGAACTATCTATAAAAAAATTTCGATCTGTACGAAGCCCGTGGTGGCGGATGGGGAGGGTCTTAAGCAAGTACAGATTGAAATCGCCAACGATCCCATATATTAATATCTTTATACTTTTTTACATTATTTAAAAAATGGATTATCATACGTTATTGAAGAATCAACCATTAAATCGCACCGTTTATAAAATGACATAAACAGGAGGAACCATGTTAAAATTCGTAGAACAACGGGATCCATTTACCGGAGAAGATATCATTGAAGTTCCCTTTAAAGGCAGACGGCTGGTCGAACACCCCATGTACAACAAAGGAACAGCTTTTTCAAATGAGGAACGGGAAACATTCGAGCTTCACGGCCTGTTCCCGCAGCGTGTCTCCAATTTGGAGATCCAATGCAACCGCAGTTACGGCCACTTTTCTACAAAAACCACAGACCTGGAAAAATATATCTATCTTGTTTCGCTGCAAGATCGAATGGAAACATTATATTACCGCCTCCTGCTCAATAATCTCGAGGAAATGCTCCCGATCGTTTATACCCCAACCGTAGGCATGGCCTGCAAACGCTTTAGTCATATATTCAGACGTCCCCGGGGACTCTACGTAACACCGACCAATATTCATAGGATCGATCAGGTTCTCTCGAATGCTCCTTTTTCAAATATATCGCTGATCGTGGTCACAGATGGTGAAAGGATACTCGGCCTCGGTGATCAAGGCGCCGGCGGCATGGGTATACCGATCGGGAAAAGCACTCTCTATGTGGTTGCCGGTGGGATCCACCCTGCCTACTGCCTGCCGGTGCTGATAGACATAGGAACGAATAATGAAGACCTTCTAAAAGACCCCCTTTATATCGGCGTAAAGCAAAAAAGACTTACGGGAGATGAATACTATCAGGTCATCGAACAGTTCGTTCAAGGAGTCAGGCGGATCTTCCCCAATGCCCTTATCCAATGGGAAGATTTTGGGAAACATCATGCCTTCAATCTCCTGGAAAGTTACCGTCACCGTACCTGCTCTTTTAATGATGATATTCAGGGAACTGGAGCAGTCGCCACTTCTGTCCTACTCTCGGCCATGCGGATCAAGGGAGAAAAATTAAAAGATCAGCGGATCGTCATATTCGGCCAGGGGCAGGCCGGGACAGGCATCGCCAATCAGATCCTTACCGCCATCCAGGAAGAAGGTTTAACCGAGCAAGATGCCCGCAGTCTGATTTTCGGAATAGATAAAGATGGGCTGCTACTGGAAGGGATGGAAGTCAGTGATGAGCAAAAACCGTGGCTTAAATCCCGGGAAAGGGTTGCCAGGTGGAGACTATCCGATCAGAATTCGATCAGTCTGCTGGATACCATCATAAATGCCAAAGCCACGGTTTTGATCGGTGTGACCGGACAAACCGGTGCCTTTAACGAGCAAATATTGAGCGCGCTGGCAAAAAATACCGACTGGCCTATAATCCTGCCTCTCTCAAATCCTACCGCAAAATCCGAATGCACACCGGAATTCGCCTTCCAAGTAACCAAAGGAAAATGTCTCATCGCTACAGGAAGCCCCTTTCCCCCGGTGGCAGTGAAGGGAGAAAAAAGGAACGTCTCCCAGTGCAATAATCTTTTTGTTTTCCCGGGAGTCGGCTTGGGTGCGTTGGTTTCCGGAACACCAATGATCACAGATGCGATGTTCATGGCCGCCTCCAAAGCCGTAAGCGGGATGGTTACACCAGAGGCATTGAAATCCGGCCAGGTTCTGCCTCAGATCAAGGATATCCGAAAGGTTTCTGCGGAAGTGGCCTTAGCCATAGCCAAGGTGGCCCGAGAAGCCGGCCTGGGGCTCCGGGCTGATGATGAGAGATTAGTGAAAATGATCGACTATGCCATGTGGAATCCCAAATATGTTCCCCTTAGGTACGTCAGGCCCGAACCATTTTATTAATCTAAAAACTAACAGCGGCTCTGGCATAAGCCGCAACCTTGATTTTTGATCCAAATACATAAAGAATATAGAAACCATGGTCCATAAAGAAAAAGTATCATTGGTTTCCACTTTTTTCCACCTCTTACTGTTCGGATTCAAGCTGACCGCGGCCTTGCTCTCCGGCAGTATTGCATTACGGGCCGATGCCATCCACACCATGACCGATTTTCTGTCCTCCTTTGGCGTACTTGTAGGGCTTAAAATCTCTAAAAGAAAATCAAAAAAATTTCCCTACGGACTCCATAAGGTAGAAAACTTAGTCTCCCTAGTCATTTCCGTTCTTATTTTCTGGGCAGGGTATGAAATAATAAAAGAAATCCTATTCACTCCCGCTGCCACCGTAAAAAAACTTTACTTGGCCATTCTGGTTAGTGCGGTATCCTTTGTTATTTCTTTTGCCCTTTCCGTATACAAAATCAAGGAAGGGCAAAATACCAATTCTCCCAGCCTTATCGCCGACGGCCAACATTCCCGGACTGACGCCTTTTCTTCCGTGATCGTTTTTCTTGGATTAAGCGGGCATCTGATAGGATGGCAGCTGGAAAAAATCGCAGCCGTTGTTGTTGTCATTTTTGTGATTAAAGCAGGATTTGAAATCCTGGTTAATTCCCTGAAAGTCCTCTTGGATGCATCCATTGATTACTCCACGTTGAATCAAATTCGGAAAATCATCGAAGAAGAGGAGTATGTCGAAAACGTTGCAACACTTCTTGGTCGGAATTCCGGACCCTACCGGTTCATTGAAGCTGATATCTCTCTAACACCGATGGACATCCGCAAGGCGCATGCCATTGTGGACACCATTGAGAAAAGGATTAAAGAGAAGGTTCCCTTTATCGATGAAATCCGTATTCACTATGAACCTGCTGAAAAAGCAGAAAAGATATTTGCTGTCCCTCTTGCCTCAAAAGAAGAGCAAATCTCGGACCACTTCGGGGAATCTCCTTTCTTCGCAATCATTCAGGTCAACAGCAAAACCAATCATATCATGAAGAAAGAAATATTTAAAAACCCCTATATCCAAAAAGAAAAAGGCAAAGGTATTGCGGTAGCCGAAGACCTGGTTAACCGTGGCATTGATTATGTGGTGGTCAAAGAAAGCATGAAAGGCAAGGGACCTTACTATGTTTTAGAAGATTACCAAGTGGAAATCTTACAAACCACCAAGAGTCAGCTTAAGGATGTGCTTCAGGAACTCAATATCCATTGGGAATAGATCCTGAAAGGTTGATGTCAACAAAGATACTTTTTAATAAGCCCTAATAACCGTTTTTTATCAGAGATGGAGCGTTTGAGCTCTTTGAGAAATGTATTCATTTCTTTATTGGAAAAATCGCTGTTTATGATTTTGACAGTATCATTTTGAAAAGAGCAAATAATATTTTTTATCTTTTCCGGAATCCCAACCTTTGGATAACTGCTGGTTTTTAAATAGGTCACCTGGATTGTCATTTTTTCTATATCGTCGATCTCCTGGATAAGAATGAAAACATGAATATCTTGATTGGTATCGTCTTCGTCGCCGACATGAAACTGCCTCTTGATAAAATCCTCATGGGGAAACTTCCCCATTTCTTTTACTTCACTATATATTTCCATCAAGACCTTTGTGTTGCCTGTAGCATTACTATTTGAAATTGAACCCGTACTTTTCCTGCTCGATCCCGCCCATAAAAAATTCCCCAAAAAAAGAAACACACCAATTGCTGTTTTAATTCTGAAGGAATTACTTCGATGACAATTTCGATGGAACATCAGCTGTTTCCCAGATAAATATAATATATTATAAATAAAAATTCGAAATCTATTTTTCAATCTTCAAGAATCTGGCATTTATCGCCACGATCACCGTACTCAGTGACATAAGCACAGCTCCCATTGCAGGAGACAGTAACACACCGTATCCATAAAGGACGCCTGCGGCAAGAGGTATAGCGATGGCATTGTATCCTGTGGCCCAGGCCAAATTTTGGATCATCTTCCGGTAAGTCGCCCGTGAAAGATCCAAAATTGATGCAGCATCCAGAGGATTGCTGTGCACCAGAATGATATCTGAAGTCTGGACCGCAACATCTGTTCCAGCACCGATGGCGATACCTACATCCGCCTGCGCCAAAGCAGGGGCATCGTTTACGCCGTCTCCTGTCATGGCAACAATCAATCCGCGTGACTGGATCTCCTTGACCTTTTCGGCTTTGTCCTTGGGCAGTACCTCAGCAAAATACTCATCGAGTCCGATTTCTTCCGCCACCCACTTGGCTACCAGATTGTTGTCTCCAGTAAGCATCATGCATTGAATACCCATCTTCTTAAGTTTGGAGATGGCCTCTTTCGATTCCTCGCGGATTATATCCGCCAGAGCTATGGCGCCCTCAAGTTCACCATCAATCATTACGAATACCACGGTTTTTCCCTGAGAATTAAATGTGCCAATTCTCTCATCCTGCATCGAAATATTGTTTTCTCTGAGGAAACCAGGGCTGACTACTTTTACTTCCTTTCCTTTTACCTGCCCCTGCGCTCCCTTCCCAGGTATGGCTTTGAAATCTTGAACTCGAGGAGGCTTTTCAACGGATGCAGCGATTCCTTTCGCGATCGGATGTTCTGAATGTGTTTCGATAGCAGCGGCATACTCGAGCAGCTCCTTTTTATCCATATCGCTAGAAAAAATAACCGTATCGGTCACTCCGAATTCGCCCTTTGTCAGAGTTCCTGTTTTATCGAAGATGATCGCCTGAATGTTACGGCCTCTTTCAAAGGATGCGCGGTCGCGGATGAGAAGTCCATTTTTAGCGGAAAGAGCTGTAGAAACGGCGACTACAAGAGGAACGGCAAGCCCCAGCGCGTGAGGACAGGTGA
>CAZLBV010000220.1:0-3689 GCA_964557845.1 uncultured Eubacteriales bacterium
AGCACTTCCTCTAAATCAGGATAATCAGGAATATTCACATAAGGCGTACTGCTGGTGATGATCTTTCCCTCTTCCCCTAGATAATCCACATATCGTAAGGCTTCCAGGGGCTCTACACTGAGGATAATATCAGCAGTTCCTCTCGGGATAAGATCGCTGTGAATGTGTTCGTCTGATAAACGTAAATGAGATTGAACGGCTCCGCCTCGCTGGGACATTCCATGGACCTCTGCCTGCTTGAAATTCAGTCCATCCAATAAAGCCGCATTGTCTATGACAAAGGCAATAGAAAGAATCCCCTGCCCGCCTACGCCAGCTAAGATAATGTCTTGTTTCATCTCACTTCGCTCCTTTCTTGGCCTTTTTCATGACTTCTATACATTCCCGGGAAGAAATTATCACGGACAGCTTGGGGTATTCGATCTCTTCTTTTATAACCTTGATATTAAAATCCAAATTTTTCGGCAAAGGAACAATGAGCCGGATATGCTCCTGATCAACCCCTACTCCGGCTGCGATTTTGGACAATCTTTCTCCGGTAGCAAAGGTGGGCTGGCCTCCGGTCATGGCCACGGCTGCATTATCGACAATAATAACCGTCATATTTGAGTCTGCCCGGGCCGCATCCAATAATGGAGTTATTCCGGAATGAGCAAAAGTCGAGTCTCCGATGACTGCAACTGCAGGATAGAGCCCGGCATCAGAGCTTCCTTTAGCCATACTGACACTGGCACCCATACACACACATGTGTCGACCGCGTTGTAAGGGGGCAAGGCACCCAGCGTATAACAGCCGATATCACTGAATACCACCGGCTCCTTATATTTCTCCAAAACCTTATTTAGAGCATTAAAGGTATCGGCATGAGGGCATCCCAGGCAAAGCTGGGGAGGCCGGTTGGGTAATTTAAAATCGGTTATACTCTTTTGAGGCCTGGAATCATCCATATAGGCTTTCCGGACCAGCTCCGGATTTAACTCGCCCGTTAAAGGAAGTTCCCCGCTCAATTTTCCTTTAACAGTTTTACCTTGAGCCTTTAGAAGCCCATTGATCCTTTCCTCAATAAAAGGATAACCATCTTCCACGAACAACAGCTCATCAACGTGGTCAATCATCTTTTTAATCAGAATATCTGGCAGAGGATAAGAGGAAATCTTTAAAACCGAAGGCTTTATCTCCAGTTCCTTAAGATTTTCCAGCAGATAATTGTAACCAATACCCGAGGCAATAACTCCCCTTTTCCCGGCTAGCTCGAGGGTGTTATAACCGGATTCATTCGACATTTTTACAAGCTCAGGTTGGGCATCAATTAGACGATTAAACTCACGGCGGGCATTTACTGGAAGCAGAGTCCACTCTTCCCGCTTTCCGATCTCTTTTTTATTCTGCTCCTTTTTGGCCTGAAATTTTATGCGCGAGCGGCTGTGGGAAAGACGGGTCACCATTCTGATCATAACCGGAATATGATACTTTTCTGAAATATCAAAAGCCTGCCGTGTCATATCATAGGCTTCTTGATGATCAGAAGGTTCAAAACAAAATATCCTGGCAAAATCAGCATAATAACGGCTGTCCTGTTCATTCTGTGAGCTGTGCATCCCAGGATCATCCGCAACCACAACAACCAAACCTCCGTTGATCCGGGTGATGGCAGAATTCATGAAAGGATCGGCAGCTACATTCAAACCGACATGCTTCATTGACACCATGGCTCGTTTCCCTGTGAATGAAACACCCAAAGCTTCTTCATAGGCCACCTTCTCATTTACACACCAAGAAGCTTTGAATCCTCCTTTGGTACTGGATAATTTGATCAGAAATTCCATTATTTCTGAAGCCGGAGTCCCAGGATAAGAAAAGGCCACTCCTAAGCCAGCGTGAACAGCGCCTAAGGCTACAGCCTCGTCACCGAGCAGTAATTCAGGATTCATTGGATCATCCTTTTATTAAAATTTAGAAAACAAATTATAAACAACCATTAAGAGACAAGCAACCCATTCATAAATTCTTGGCATAACAATATTAACAAGCAGAGGTCCCGATCATAAAAATTTGTTTGAATTGACAGTAGAGCCTTTATCGATTAGCATTGAAGGATGATAAAAAAAATAATTATTATAAGCCTCATCAGCATTATTGTAATCTTGTCAGTTATATTTTTCCTTATCAAGGGAGGAGAAAAAGCTCCGGCCGGTCCGGTTTTAGTTATCGGTTTGGATGGGGCTGATTGGAACATTATCGATCCCCTGGTTGAAAAGGGGAAACTCCCTAATTTAGCCCGCCTGATCAAAGAAGGGAGCTCTGGTGTATTTCATACCTTCCGCCCCACAAAATCTCCTGTTATCTGGACTTCGATTGCCACCAGTAAGACCATGTTGAAACATGGGGTTTTAGATTGGACATTCGTTAATGAAAACAACATTGAAATACCTTATTCCGTAGACGATATAAACGTAAAGCCCATCTGGAAGATCTTGAGTGAGAATAATCATTCTGTCGGTGTGTTAAACTGGTTCTGTACATTTCCTGCTGAAAAGGTTAACGGTTATCTGATATCTGACCGCTTTCGTATCAGCATAGGAGAAGAACTCGAAGGTGACTCCTATGTTTTTCCAGATAGCTTGATGGAAAATATCCTGCCCCATATTATCCGTTTCGAAGATAAGCTTTATGGGAAAATCATCCGCCAGGAAGGTATCAAGGATTATTTAAACCTGAGCAAGAAACTGGAGCTCGATATACCTGACAACAGAGACATCCAACTTCGAAGGTTTCGTCGTTATTTTTTACAGGATAAATCGATCGAAAACATCTCCTTATATCTATACGAAAATGTCCCGGTTGATTTTTTTGCGGTCTATCTACGCCTCATCGACACCACATCTCATTTTGCCTCAATGTTTCTTGAGAAAAATGTCAGAGAGCAATGGGAAGCGGACAACGAGAAACACGGCGGGCCGACACCAGAAACTGAAAGGCTGCTCTATGCAAATATGATAAACATAATAGAGCCTATATATGTTTACATGGACAATGCAGTCGGCCGCCTATTAGAAAAAACCACAGAAAACACCACCATTATTGTTATCTCCGATCATGGCTTTAATTTTTCTACTGTCGGGTATAACCATTACGATACACCTGTAATACCCCACGGCATCATTATAATGAAAGGCCCGGGAATAAAACCCGGTTTCAAGTTAAACAAAGCAAAAGTCTACGACTTCGCTCCAACGATCCTTCATCACTTTAATCTTCCGGCGGCCGAAGATATGGACGGAGAAGTGATCAGGGAAGCCTACCTAAAAAAAAGAAAAGTCCGGATGATCGCAACTTATGAAGATGAAGAAACCTCTCAACAGACAAAACAGCCAAGGCCTATGGATAAAAAAGTCCTCGAGGATTTAAAAAGCTTGGGCTATATACGCTGATCCTTTCTGTCGATCTAATCATTTTGACTATTTCCGAGGGCATTCCTTGATATGCCCTATTTTTCCATTCTCATTCCTATAGAAACCTCTGATAATTCCATAAATAAACCTTATAAAGTCTATAAATTTATGTTGATTTAAAAATAAAAATCAGATATATTATTAATCAAATTGAATATTGTATAAAAACTGTTTATTTATCAATAAAGGAAGAGAGGTATATTAAATGATCAGACTCTCCACTAAAGGAAGATACG
>CAZLBV010000221.1:0-3624 GCA_964557845.1 uncultured Eubacteriales bacterium
CGGGGAAGGCCGTAGCTTGAGCCGGCGGCGCCGTTTCCAGTTCCTGCTGCTCCGAATATCTTCCAGTCCGGAACCTGCCCCTCCAATACTCTGGCGATACCTGGCCCTCCTTCCTGGTCTCTCACACAAACAGCGGCAAAAATGCAGGGCTCGTTAAAAAATTCCATCCGGTTTCGAACAGACACATGTGAAAGCGCGCCTCGTCCTTCCAGACAGATCATGCCGGCTCCGATCCCTCCAATCGGCCAGGCGATCCGGTGATTAAATTCCCCTGAATAGGGGCCATTATAAGCGCGCCGGGCGGCCTCAGAAGTTGGCTGGGTGCAGCTGACTGCCAATAATGCCAGTGATAGTGTGATTAATAATCCAGAAAGGAAAAATGGTTTTCCAGAAAGAATAAACATGATCGACCCTCCAAAATTGTTTTATGGGATAAAGGCATGCTCGCATCCTTCCCGTTTAGTTTATGTATATGCCTAAAGCGTTTATCAAGCAAGAAAATTACTATCGGTAAAGTGCATCGATCTGTTCTTTAAATTTTTTCTCGACGAAATCTCTTTTTACTTTAAGAGTTGGTGTCATCTCTCCCGATTCAATGTCAAAGTCCTTATCGAGAAGGATGATCTTTTTGATGGTTTCATAGGATGCCAGGTTCGAGGTGACTCTCTGGATCTCAGCCATTATAAAGTTGATGACAGCCTGATTTTCCACCAGTTCCTTCCGATTGCGAAAGGAAATTTCCTGCTCCCGGGCATATTCCTCTAGTTTTTCGAATTCCGGCACGATAAGAGCGGAAATAAAATTCCGGCGGGTGCCCACCACGACCGGGTTGGCAATATAGGGACTGGTTTTCAACATGTTCTCAATGGGCTGAGGAGCAACGTTTTTGCCTCCGGTGGTGATGATTATGTCTTTTTTCCGGTCGGTGATGACCAGAAAGCCGTCTTCATCCAGATAACCGATGTCACCGGTGTGAAGCCAACCATCTTTTATGGTTTCAGCGGTTTCTTCGGGATTTTTGTAATATCCCTGCATTATATTGGGACCTTTGGCAAGAATTTCTCCATCTTCTTTGATCCTGATCTCGACGCTGGGGATAGGCTTTCCGACCGTGCCTAATTTGATGTTATCAAAGGTATTGACGGCCAGTACCGGAGAGGTTTCCGTCAATCCATAGCCCTCGAGGATGACCAGCCCCATTGCGCCGAAAAATTCGGCGACATCTTTGGAAAGCGGGGCCCCCCCGGATACAAAGAAATAAACCCGGCCTCCTGTTCTGGCGGTAATTTTGGAAAAAACTAGCTTGTCAGCTAAGCTGCGGCGGAAGTGCAGGCCGAGGGGTATGTTCTGTTTGTTTCGCCTCAAGGCCGCTTCTTTTTTACCGACTTTAAGAGCCCAGAAAAAGATCTTCCTTTTAAGGCTGGAGCTGGAAAGCACATTGTCCATGACCCGGGCGTATATCTTGTCGAAGAGCCGGGGGACGCTGATCATGATGGTGGGCCTGACTTCTATCAGGTTTTCGGCCACGGTTTCAATACTCTCAGCATAGGCCATTGTAACGCCTCTGGAAAGGAAGGCAAAGGTGCCGAGCCTTTCTAGAACATGAGAAAGAGGGAGAAAAGATAAGGCCGTATCCTCAATGCCGAAGTGAATGATGGAAGCAAGGGCTGTGACATTGCTGGTGAAGTTGCCGTGGCTGAGCATAACTCCTTTGGGGACCCCGGTTGTGCCGGATGTGTAGATAATAGAGGCCAGATCCTCAGGTTTCACAGAGAGCACAGTTTTCTCGAAAAAATCCGGATCTTTCTGCATAGCGCGGTCTCCCTGTTCTCTGATATTCTGAAGAGACAGAATGCCTTCAGGGGGAGTTCCGTTCATCAGGATGATGGATTCAACCCCAGGGATTTTATCCTTGACCGATAGGACTTTTTCCAAGAGCTCGGGTGTGGAACAGATCACGGTTTTGGATTCGGAATTCTGGATTATATAAGCAATTTGTTCTGGAACTAGAGTCGGATAGATGGGAACCGTAATGCCTCCGAGACAGAGATTGGCATAATCACATATAATCCAGTCAGGGCTGTTTTCTGAAAGGATCGCCATCTTATCTCCCCGGCTGTGACCCAATTCTCTCAAGCCGTAGGCAGTAAGGCGCACCTTACGGTCGAATTCTGCTGTGGAGATGGGCACATATTGTCCTTTTTCTTTAAACGACAAAATACTGTCTTTGCTGTAAGTCTTAATTGTATTTAAGTGAAGGTTGGGAATTGTAGAAATCATAGCGGCTTCCTTTTTTTGGAAAAAATTAAAACTGTTAATTATTTTATCCAATAAAAAATATTTTTCCACTAAATTTAATATTTATGCTGGATAACAGCGAGAAATATAATTGGAAACGAAAAAATTTGATTCGTATAGATAAGAAAAGGAGAAAAAGTGATGTCACTGCCCCCTTCTCGGGAAATTTTTGGTGGGCGGTACTGGATTCGAACCAGTGACACCCGGCTTGTAAGGCCGGTACTCTTCCGCTGAGCTAACCGCCCGTTTAGAATATCAAAAAATCCTTCATAAGGTAGTTTAATGTCGCTGTTTTGTCAAGCTGAGCCGAAAAAGCTGAGATAAGGTTGATGTCATCATGTTATTGACATAAGCATAGGTATATGCTAAATTTAGAACCCCATTCAGTTGGATTATCATTAAAATTTACTATAAAAGGTAGAAAGATGTTTGCTGTCATTAAAACCGGAGGAAAACAGTATCGAGTTAAAGAAGGTGATCTTCTTGATGTGGAAAAGCTTGGTGTCGATGCTGGAAAGAAGGTCACATTTGATGAGGTGCTTCTCATCGAAGATGGTGAAAACATTTTGATTGGGACTCCCTTGGTGGAAAGTGCTCTGGTCACCGCAGTGATCGAGGATAATTTTAAGGGAGATAACATCATTGTTTTCAAAAAGAAACGCAGAAAACAATACCAGAAGAAAAGAGGGCACCGTCAGGAATTGACCAAAGTCAAGATCGAATCTATTTCTTTAGGCGTCAAAAAAGTTGTTCCGGAGAAGGCTGCAGCTGAAAAACCGGCAAAACCGGAACCAGAGGAAAAACCAAAAGCTGCTGAGAAAAAAGCGGAAACAGCAGAGAAGAAATCTGAAGTCAAAAAACCGGCCGCCAAGAAACCTGCTCCAAAAAAGAAACCTGCTCCGAAGACTAAGGTTGCGGCGGAGAAAAAAACAAAAGCTGAAGCAGCAAAAAAATCAACCGCAAAACCTAAATCAGAATCAAAAACAAAGGCAAAAACGAAAACTGCAGAGAAGAAGAAAACAACAGCAAAAAAAACAACGGCTAAAACAAAAAAGACCGGTGAAAGTAAGGGAGAATAATCATGGCACATAAAAAGTCGGGGGGAAGTGCAAAAAACGGACGAGACAGCCATGCCAAGAGGCTTGGAGTTAAAAGATCTGCCGGTCAATACGTACGGGCAGGTTCGATACTGGTAAGGCAGAGAGGTACGCCTTTTAAACCCGGGGAGAATGTAGGCCGGGGAAAAGATGACACTCTTTTTGCTACAACTAATGGTAAAGTTGAGTTTAAAACTAAAAAACTAAAAAAATTCACTGGAAAACTAGA
>CAZLBV010000222.1:0-2938 GCA_964557845.1 uncultured Eubacteriales bacterium
ATAAAAACCATCGGGGCGGTTCCTCTGAATCTCCATAAAGAAGGTAGCCGTGATATACCGATTTTTTTGGCTGTGCGGGGCGAAGTATTCCTGCCCAAAGATGCTTTTCAGGAGATGAATAAAGCTCGCATTAAGCGGGGAGAAACCCCTTTTGCCAACCCCCGCAATGCCGCGGCTGGAACTATACGTCAGCTGGATTCCAAAAAAGTGGCAGATAAACCCCTGGATATATTTTTCTATGAAATTCTCAAGATGGAGGGCGGGGAAGAATTTAATTCCCACTGGGAAGTTTTGAAGCAGCTTCCGAAATGGGGATTGAAAACCTCTAATGATAACCGGAAATGCAAGTCTTTTCGAGAAGTGGAAAAGTACCGTGAAAAGCTCAGACAAAAGCGGGATGAATTGGATTATGAAATCGATGGGATTGTAATCAAAGTGGATGATTATGATCTGCAGGAGAAGCTTGGGACCAGGCAGCGCAGTCCCAGATGGGCCCTGGCTTGGAAATTCCCTCCCAGGAAAGAGATTACCATAATGGATGATATTGTTGTTCAGGTCGGACGCACCGGAATGCTGACCCCTGTGGCGCTGCTGCAGCCGGTGGACGTGGGCGGAGTTACAGTTAGCCGGGCCACCTTGCATAATGAAGATGAGGTTCATGAAAAGGATTTGCGGCCGGGGGATAAAGTCCGGATAGCCAGGGCCGGGGATGTCATTCCGGAAGTACTGGAAAGGATTAAAGAGCCGGGGAAAAAGCGCGGTGAGGAGTTCATTATGCCGAAACAATGCCCGGTTTGTGGTTCGGATGTCTTCAAGGAAGGCGCTTACTACTTTTGTTCAGCCGCGTTATCCTGTGAAGCCCAGCTTATTGGCCGAATCCTGCATTATGCTTCGCGGAATGCTATGAATATCGACGGCCTGGGAGAAAAAATCATAAAAAAACTTGTGGATAGAGATATGGTCAAAGATATAGCGGATTTATATCATCTATCTGTTGAAGATTTGAAAAAACTGGAGGGGCTCGCGCAGAAATCGGCAGAAAACCTCTACGCCTCTATTCAGGAAGAAAAAGAGGTTCGGCTGGACCGCTTTTTATATGCAATTGGCATCAGGCATGTGGGGCAGCATATAGCCATGGTTCTGGCCAGAGAATACTATTCACTGGAAAATATAATGGAAGCAAAGGTGGAAGATCTTCTTAATATTCAAGAGATCGGGCCGCAGATAGCCAATAGCATTTATCATTATTTCCGGCAGGAAGCAAATCAAAAAGTGATCGACAGGCTGAAGGGAGCTAGTATAAAGCCCAAACCAGTAAAAACTATAGAAAAAGAATTTCCGCTGGAAGGAATAAAATTCGTTTTTACCGGGAGCCTGGATGAATTTACCCGTGATGAAGCCAGTCAAGGAGTGTATGATCTGGGAGGACGGGTCGTCTCCAGCGTAAGCGGAGAAACTGATTATTTGGTGGCGGGTAAAAAGCCTGGTAGCAAGCTCGATCAGGCGAAAGAGCACAACGTGCAGATATTGGATGAGCAGAAATTTAAAAACATGTTAAAAGAACCCGGATCATATTCCCGATGAAGAATACAAAGAAAAATGGAAGAGAATTTAAAATAGCAAACTGCCGATTAATTTTATTAGAATTCATGAGGCCAAAGCTTAACTACCCGATGGATGAAAATGTCAATGGTCTTTTTCAGAATAGCCTTGGAAAATGTCGAGGCAGCTTAATCATCTCATTGTAAAGGCCTTCTGCTACTGGGGGAAATAAAGGAATCCCCTTTCCTTTTCTTATTTATATTTATTGGGTCTCCAGATTTATAGGAACTAAAGGTTTTCAGGATGACAGAGGATCTGAATGTTCCGGATTAATCAACAAAATTTTGCAGGGAGGTAAAAATGCCGGAATTACCTGATGTAGAAGTTTTTAGGCAGTATATGGACAGGTGGGCCCTGAACAAGAAAATAACCGGTGTAAAGGTTTCCAACGAACGCGTTCTTATCGGAACAACACCTCAGGGATTGGGGCGCAGGGTCCACGGTCAGCAGTTTATGAAAACCATACGCCACGGAAAACATATGTTTGCATATCTTGATGGTGATTTATGGATAGTATTTCATTTTGGTATGACTGGTTTTTTCAAGTATTTTAAGGATAAAAATGATCGGCCCCCGCATACCTGTATTTTATTCTATTTTGAGAACGGTTATCACCTGGCCTATGATTGTCAAAGGAAGCTGGGTCAAGTTGAGGTTGTTGACGATAAGGAGGTTTATTTGCGGCAGCACCGGTTGGGAACGGATGCTCTGGATTTATCCTGTGACAACCTTCGTAATTTAATAGCCGGCCGGCGTGCATCTGTCAAAACGATGCTGATGAGTCAGAGCCTTATCTCAGGAATTGGCAATGTCTATTCCGATGAGATTTTGTTTCAATCTGGGATTCACCCTAAAACCAGGATTAATGTTTTAAATGAGGAGAAAATCAAAATTTTATGCCAGCAGATCCAAAAAGTACTTACGACTGCAATTGAGAAAAAGGCTGATCCCCAAAAATTTCCCAAAGATTTTATTATCCCTCATAGAGGAGAGGATAACAGATGTCCGAAATGCGGTGGCCGGATTGAAAAGATTAAAATCAACAACCGGGGAACGTATTTTTGCCCGCAATGCCAGGAAAAGTGGTAGTTGCTTTTCCAAGTATTGAGGTGGCTGTCCTGACAGCAACCGGATCTGCATCTTTTAATGCTGGGGCAGTTAATGGAAGGAATCGCTATCGCCGTTGCCCTGCTGGTCAGGGCATATTTTTGTCAACATAAATTGTTAATTTCCCCAAAAAGTTTACATAACTGCCGAGTTCGTTGTCATACCAGCCGAATATTTTAGCGTGGGTTACCGGAATGTTGATATCCACATTTGATTCTACTCCGCATTC
>CAZLBV010000223.1:0-16820 GCA_964557845.1 uncultured Eubacteriales bacterium
AAAAAAAATATATTTTTAAATTTTTTTGATTCTGGTCCGACTCAATAGACGGCTGGGATAAATTACGCGCGAGTTAAAGGATGGAGCGATTGTTGAAAAATATTGTAGAAGTCAAAGAGAATGAGCTATTTAGAGTAAAAAAGGCCTTAGCCACGGTTAGTGCCTGCCATAAAGTTCTAGTCAGTGCCAGAGATAAAATGGAGCTACTCGAAGAAATCTGCAGAGCTCTTATCGAAACAGGCGGATATCGAATGGCCTGGATCGGGATAACCAAGAACAATGGATGTAATGAAGTTCAACAGGTGGCTAAAGCGGGATTTGAAGATGGTTATCTTGATAACATAAGTCTTAGAATTAGTACTAAGGACGGGGGTTCATGTCCATCTGTTATGGCCATAAAAACAAAAAAACCCTATGTAGTGAAAGATATTTTAGCCAGTCCTGATAGGCTGCCATGGAGAGGAGAAGCCTTAAAAAGAGGTTATGCTTCAAGTGTAGCACTCCCCATGATCGATAAAGCAGGCGCCTTTGGAGCCTTAAATATCTTTTCAGATAGATCAGATGTTTTTCATGAAGAGGAAGTGTCACTCCTCAAGGATCTGGTTGATAATATTGTCTATGGATTGGTTGCGCTACATACTCGAATTGAGAGGAATCGAGCAGAAAACGAAGTGCAGAAGAACATAAGTAAACTCAGACAGACTCTTGGCGCTGTGATCCAGGTGCTGGAGCAGACAGTGGAAGTAAGGGATCCGTATACAGCCGGGCATCAGCGCAGAGTGGCTGATCTGGCCCGAGCAATTGCAGAGGAAATGGGACTCTCTGATGATCAGATAGATGGTATCAGAATAGCAGGGATCATTCATGATATTGGTAAAATGTATGTGCCTGCCGAGATCCTCAGTAAACCCTGGGGGTTGTCACAGCTTGAGTTCAGCCTGATTAAAACACACCCCCAAGTTGGTTATGATATTTTAAAAGCGATAGAATTTCCTTGGCCAGTTGCCAACATTGTTCTCCAACACCATGAGAGAATAGATGGTTCCGGTTATCCATTTAGCCTCCCTCGAGAGAAAATCCTGATCGAAGCCAAAATATTAGGAGTGGCTGATGTCGTTGAGGCAATGGCGTCCCACCGCCCCTATCGGCCGGCTCTCGGTTTGAATGCAGCTTTGGACGAGATATCCATTAACAAGGGAAAACTTTACGATACTGAGATTGTAGATACCTGTCTAAAACTATTTAAGCAGGACAATTTTGCTTTTGAACCCTAAATATTTAACCTCTTTCTTATCCATCTTAATTCTGCGATAATTATAATTTACATTACTGGATTAACCTGAGGAGGAAAAATGGATTTTTATGAAAAAGCTTATGAATTGGAAAATACTGCCATCCGGATGTATCAAGATTTATCAGAAAACTGCGGGCCCTATGAAGGAATACGAAATATACTTGTCAACATGAAAAAAAATCATGAAACACATCTTCAGACCTTGAAAGAAATGAAGGATAAATCCTGTGGAGGAATGGAACCAACAGATGCGTTCATCCAGACAAAGAATTTATTTGAAAAGATGCAGAGTGAGAAAAACACTTTCAGCTGCGATATGGATCAGTTGAGGGTTTATGAGAGGGCCCGGGATCTGATCATCCAAAAACTGGAATTCTATGAAGGAATGGTAGGCAAGATGGATTGTGAAGATGACAATAAAATGATAAAAGAGCTGGTTTCAGAAGAAAAAAAGCATTTGGTGGTTTTAGAGAATATTATTGAAATGGTAAACCGTCCTAACCTCTGGCTGGAGGATGCTGAGTTCAATCATTTGGATGAGTACTGACCTGAACTTTTACCATATGCTAATGAATGCTGATGTAATCGTGTGATTTAAATATTTCATATATGATAGCGTTCATCAACTCCCAAAAAAAATATACAATTACTATCATACTACTAAGAATTAAATTTGTCAAATACTGACGCTATTTAAGTTCTAATCCGGCTTCATCATCCGCATTAAAGCCGCCATAAATAAGAGGCTTTAAAGAAAAACCCTCTTTGCATTTCCATAAAATTGTCTGAATACCTGTATTCTCCTTCGACCCAATTGAGTTTTTCATACAGGGATCCATATCCGATATGGAGAACAGTTCCGGGAATATATGAAAAGGAAGCAAGAAAATCGGTTGTCAGGATTTTTCTAAAGGAGTTATATTCAATAATTCCTCTAAAGAACAGATATTTATTTACCTGAAAGGTGTTACGATTTCTTATGATCGTGTAGTCATATTCCTTGGTTGAGTCTGAAACGCGAGTAAAATTGGAATAAATAAGACTCAAGTCAAGGTGAAGATTCTGCGAGGGAAGAAAATTGATGGTGGCAGTACTGTCATTCCCCTTTCCTTGGTAAGGGATGGCAAGATAACGAATCTTATTTCCATAATTGAAAATGAAGCTGAGAAATAGTTTTTTTGTGATCTGAGTGCTTAAATTCAATCTGGCGCCGCTTGTGCTGAATTTTTCATTAAGAAAGACTTCACTCGCATACCTGTATCCTCCAAGAATTATTGTATTTCGGGGTAGAATCAGCCTCAAGTCAAAAGTATTATAGGTTTCGTACAGGCCGCTTAATTTATCCCTCACTTGGAAGCTGTGGATGAGTGGATCGATCCTTTTTATGATCTCTGAGTCCGGATAAAACATTTTTAAAATCCCGGACCTGAATCTGGTGATCCCGGTCCGGGTGATATAGCCTGTTTCTGTCTGGAAATCTGGGGCTATATCCTGAAGACCGAGCATTATGATCCAGTCTCTGGTGGTGTAGTAATAGTGGAGCCCGAGGGAGTTGCCGCTGTCTGTTGGGGATGTTTTTATCTTATCTGGCTAGCTGTCATAACATTTAAAGGCAAAATAGAGATTTTCTCTGTCATATGCATAAAAAACCTCGGTTTTTTCTTTCATATCTAAACCGAAATCCGGTGACCAGGTCTTAAATCCAGTTTCTTTTGGAGATGACTGCCAGACCGGATCATCCAAAATCCCATCAATGACGGGAGGGGAATCTGTTTTGAATGGTTTCATAGGGGGGAGTGTATCTTTGGAGTATGCCAATAGAGGATTACAAAAAGAATAAAAAATAATGATAAGACAAATTGATGTTTTTGCGGAGTATTTAAATAAATTATTTTCCATATACCTATACTCTAGATTAAGGATTAATTTAGAAAAATAATACGAATTAGTCTACTCAAAGTTGTAGCAAAATGAATATTGAAAAATAATAAAAAAAATGACATTATTGATACTGGACATTCGGGATGGATAATAAGCGTGAAGCCAAACGGTTAAGGGAAGAGAACAAACTTTATTTTGAGATACTTTCCTCGCCTAAACAATTTGAATATAAAAAACTTTTCTATACCTTCACAAAAGACATTTCATTAAAAGGAATCAGTATCCGGACAGATACTTTTTTACCCATTGGCACGATTGTCGAGATTAAAATCGACCTGAGAAAATTATCAAAAATGATTGCCATAAAAGCTAAGGTAAAATGGGTAAAAAGTATTTTCCAAGATGAACTATTCAAAGTTGGCCTAGAGTTTATAGATACGGCTCCTGAAGTAATCCACCTGCTTATTGAGGACATATACGGAAAATATTAGACAAAACAGATTTTTATTTTTGTTTGGTGGCCTCCCATGTGCCAGTGGCTCCCATTTCTTCTACTTCCAGCGTACCTTCCATAGAATTTCCTTCAACCGCCATGATGAATTTTATCGTCAGCGTTCCTTGAGGTGACTCTGCCATTATGGTGAAATTAAAAGAGCCCTCTTCCAGCGATACGTCTTCAATGGGATTCTCATTAAAGGCACCATATTGATCGGTCATGTGACCTGTCAGCTTTCCATCCTCCAGTGCGAGAACCAAAGTCAGCTCATTGGGCTCGACTTCACCTTCAAGGGTGGCGATGCCTATCCATGTTCCCACCAGGTCGGCTGGTTTTTGCGCCAAAATCGATAAGCCCGCAAATACCATCAAAACTGCCAGTAAAGCTAATTTCATCGTTTTATTCATCTAGTCTCCTTTTAATTTCGAACCTATTTTTTTATATGTTGTTTGATCTATTCTCTTTAAAAATTTAATTTTTTCAATGGTGTTATTAAAATTTAATATGAAACTCCACATATTCATATGCTTATACGGATAAGGAAGATAAAAGGTTTAATTAACCTGAACTATTCATAAAAAAATGCCGATGGTACTGTTTATTATTCCCTGCGTTATGAATAGAGATAGGAGTTTATTCAGATTTTAGAGTTGAGGCAATTTTCCTAAATGTTTCGAGAAAATTTTCTCCTAAAGATTCATCGAACTTTTCCAGCCATTTATTTATATATTGAATATCGTATTCTGGATTTTTGATGAGGATAGAGCGCACATCCTCCAGGTCTCTTGGCCTTTTTGCAAAAATTTTGTGAATAATGACATCCTCGAGACTTGCGAATTGGATCGTGATATGGCTGAAGACGATTGGGACACTTCTATCGATCGCCTGCCTTTCATAAGGTGAAAATGAAAAGATAAAATCAACTCTTATCCCGCTTGTCGGATCCTGTGTGGGAAAGACCATAGTGTTCCGGACAAAGTCCTCCACTTTTTCAACTAATGATTTAAGTTTGATATTTTGAGCGAGCTTTTTAATATCCGGTAGTTTCTCTATCCCTATTCCGAGAGTAATATCGATATCCTTGGTTAATCTTGGTTCACCATATAAAAGAACTGCCTGGCCTCCGATTATCATATAAGGGATTTTTGCCTGGTTGAGCTCCGAAGCGATTCGTTCCAGAAGGACTTTAAACACTGTTGAGAACCTTTGCGATTTTGATATCGACTTCTATACCGTAAAGGGGATCCTTCAATGGAAAAACTCCTAATGTTAAAGCTTCTTCATAGAGAGAGTCAAGGAGCCTAAAATTTTTAAAAATATCAATCGGTTCATCGCGAATCAATCGATCATTGAATGCATTCAGACGGCTAGGGTTTTTAATCATTTTAGATTTCTTTCTTAAATATTCTAACATAAATTCCTTTTTTTGGTTTATTCATTCTTTGATCTTTTCAGCCTGCATTTTCTTGCCCATATAGTCGATGGCAACCGAGACCGGTTTACCATTTTCATCCAGCTCGAAGGTAAGCTGGATATTGGCGGCTTTGGCAAAAAAGCGTGTCTCGGATGCCGGGAAAAAATCGGCTTCGCCCTGTCCAACCAGCCATCCCTCCAGGACATCTCCCAGACTCCGGATAAAAAGCGAGCCCCTTGGCTCCAGTTTGTATTCGCCTTCGTATTTCGCCAGTGTTTCAGGAGAAAGAACGATCTCTTTCCATTCCGGGAGAGGAGGAGAAGGATGGGAGAAGGGAGCCTCTTTGAGAGGCGTCAGCTCAGGATCAGATTTAGGGGGATGTTTTTTAGCCTCGAGCACTTTTTCCGCCATCAGCCAGATGGGCGGCCCGCTCACACCTTCAGAAAAGTCGGTGTCACCGCGGTGAACAAACACCAGTTCTGCCTCCGGGATAACCAGAATGATCTGGCCTCCGGTCCCGACGGCGGCGAATTTGTCATGGGTGTTGAGGACCGGATATCGGTCAGGCTGTCTCATTCCGCCTTCAGGATAGATCCACCACATATAGCCATACCCTGTCCCAGGGCTGGCTTGGGAGTAGGAGGTGGTGCTTGCCTTGATCCAATCAGCAGGGATGATCTGCTGTCCATTCCATCTACCTTTCTGGAGAAACATCCAGCCGAAGCGGGCCAGGTCCCGGGTCGACATCCGGAAGGCATAGGCTGGGTGCTGGGATTTGCTTCTTTCATACTGATAAAACTGATCTTGAATCCGATAGTCTTCCATTCCGAGGGGATCAGCGATCTTATCCTTAAAATCCTCAAAGATCTTTTTGCCCGTTTCCTGTTCGAAGACAGCACCCAGGACATTAAATCCCCAGTTGTTGTACCAGAAAAAGTCACCGGGAGCATGGCTGTCCCGTTCCGGCCGGCTGCCCTCAATCCCGCTGGTCTCCTTGGCTGCAGGGTGAAAGATGCCTGAGCGGGCTTTAAGCATGTGCGCCACAGTGGATTCTTTTTCTTCATCTGATAGGGGTGAGATGTCATCGATCCCAAGTTCAGCGATGGTTTTATCCAATCGGATCTGACCTCGATCCACGTATATCCCGATCAAGGCATTGAGCAGGCTTTTTCTTACGGAATGGCATTTATAGCGCCGGGAGACATCTCCCCAGGCGAAAAGAATGTGGCCTTTATAGACGGCCATAACAGCCGCCGAGCCGATTTTATCTGCTTCAAGCCGAATGTTTTCCAGCTCAGCCGAGGACCATCCTGCCTCTTCTGGGGTACTGTACTGAAGCCAATGTGGAGAGGAAGAAGACATGGTCTCAAAGTTATTCATAGAGATTATCAGGCATGTAATAATAAGCACAAGCCCGATATCTTTTTTTGTTTTTTTTAAATGCATTCTTCCTCCCGCTCTCTTTAATGTGGTGTCAATTATATAATACTATACGCGCTTTAATGAGTCATGTTTCAATGGCAGTTAAAGATGGGAGGCTTTGTTTTTATAAACCCACTATAAAAATCTCTGGAGAAACAGGCTTTTCTCGAGTTATTCCAGAAAAGATTCGAGTTTTTTGCTGTGGCGGGAACTTTTGAGTTTTCTTATGGCTTTTTCCTGTATTTGTCTGACTCTTTCCCGGGTGACTTTATACTGCTGCCCGACTTCCTCAAGGGTATGCTCATTACCATCTCCCAACCCAAATCTCATTTTTAAAATATTTGCTTCTCGCTCGGTGTATGATCCCAGTGCGGCATAGATCTTCTCTCTCAAATTAACAAGAATAACTTCATCAGAAGGCGATGGTATGTTTTTATCCTCGATGAAATCACTTAGATAACTTTCTTCTTCTTCTCCAACCGGAGTCTCAAGAGAAAGGGGAACCTGTGCTATTTTCATGATTTTTTGTACTTTATCGAAAGGCAAATCCATCTTTATGGCAATTTCTTCTGAAGTTGGTTCTCTTCCAATTTCCTGAACAAGATTTTTAACAACTCTGCTTAACCTGTTAATGATTTCGATCATGTGTACGGGTATTCTAATTGTCCTTGCTTGGTCTGCCAAGGCACGGGTTATCGCTTGTCTTATCCACCAGTGCGCATAAGTTGAAAATTTATATCCTCTCCTGTATTCAAATTTATCCACCGCTGTGATCAGGCCTAAGTTTCCCTCCTGGATCAAATCAAGAAACTGAACCCCAAAATTACTGTATCTTCTGGCGATAGAGAACACAAGTCTTAAATTAGAAGAGATAAGCTCATTTTTTGCTTGATTACACATCTTTTTTCCTCTCCAGATATCCTGCATGATCTTTCGTAATCCTTCAGAATCAAATCCGATTTCTCTTCTGTTGATCAAGAGGCCTCTATTTATATCCTTCATCTGGAGGTTTAATTCATTTTTCTTTTCTTTGATATGGGTTTCTTTGGAGGCGTCCTTTATGTCTTTCTTCATTGTCTCTAATTCGTCAATGGATCTGAGCTTTTCCTGTAGAATCTTGATCAGGTTTTCTCGGTAAGCTGATCTTAAATTCATGCCCTGTACTAAACGGCTTATCTTGACCATAAGGCGCTTGTGGGCCATCTTATATTTTTTGGATACCGTAATCTCATCCAAACGGGCATTTAACTTTCTCATTTCCACGATGCTGGCAAGAACCTTCCTCTTGTTGCATTCACTTTCTCCTTTTGGGAGTTCCTTTTCAGTAATTTCGAACACGGTATGAATAAATCCATCATCTCCATTCAATTTTTCTTCCATAGAAATAAGATGATTATGAATGTATCTGGTTTTGGAAAGGGCTCTGGTAACAATTTCTTCCCCTCTCTCAATTTCCTTTGCCAGAAGTAATTCTCCCTCTCTTGTCAGGATTGGGATGCGCCCCATTTCTTTCATGTAGAGTTTGAGAGGATCAAAATTTATCTCTGGTCCTACAGACCAAATTACTAAAGGTCTGTGCTTTGCAGAGTTGACTTCTTTCTTTCTGTCGGAAATTTTTAGCTCATGATCCTGTGTTGACAATTTTATTACTCCAAGGGAAGAAAATTTTGGTCCATCAGCATCTGAAGCAACTGCTTATTAGGTTATATTTCTTCTTTTCCTTTTTTCTCTTTTCCTCTTTTCTTTCTCCCGTTCTCTCTTCTGTTTTTCTTTTCTCTTATATTTTTTCATTTATCATTCTTTTCAGAAATTAAGCAAAGATCCAAGGATCCACGAACACAAATCCATCCTTTGGATACACAATTAAAACACATCTTCAGATTTGTTCACACTATCAAGGAAAGTCCCCCCCAAATTTCAGAGTAAAAAATTCTCCTCTTTCAGAGGTTATTGAGGGAGTGAGGACAGTCTGATAGTACCATAGAACCCATTTCCTGTCAAAATATGTTTGCTGTCACCATTATTGTAGTGGACCAGCATGATTCAGGAGGGAATAAAGTTTATCTCTCACTTAATCCCGTCGTACTCCAAACGAAATGCCAGAACTTTATTATAATCTCTTCTGTTAATTGCATAGAAAAGCTGCTGAGAATCCATACAGCGAATATCATAACCCAGGTTTTCTCCGAGCTTTGAGTAGGTTAAAAATTTACCTTCCTGATCGTACATCTCCACTCCGATTTCAAAGAGATCCTTTGATCTACGGATACTAATAAAATTTACGAGGTAGCCGTTCGACAATTGATATAAGCCCAATGAGCTTAAATGTGTTTTCCCGACAAAAGCGGTCCCCCGCCCAAAGGATTTAAAATCGTAGTCTTTGTCTTTTATATTCATGGCTTTATCGACATCATGGTACACTTTAACTGCATAAGGTTGATTGAGGTCTGATTCTCTGTGTATGACTTTTTTTAACTCTTTGTTTTTATAAATATAGATCTGATTATCGTAAAAAGATTTTGTATAGAGGACGTCGCCATTCTGTTGGTAGACACAGTTGCCCGGGTCAAAGAGTAAAGAAAACTCTTCAAATTCCCGGTTGTCAATAATTTCATAATCAATGTAAGATTCCATTAAATTCCAGTCGTTATCGAATTTATGGAATAATTTAAGGCTTTCGCCTAATTTTCCAAAGAGAATAATATTTCCATTTTCACTAAATATTTCCGAAGGAAGAATCCATGAATCCTTTATTATTTTGGTTGTGGTTTTTATGTGTTTTCCTTCATCTGAAAAAATGGAAATTCGCGCCTGCATATCATCGAAAACGATCAACTCATCTTGCGGTGTCACAGAAAGAGTGCTGATACTCTGGAATTCACCGGGACCCTGTCCTGGCCTGCCGATTTTCAGCAGGTACTCACCTGCTTTGTTGAATTTTCGGATCTCCTTTAGTTCTCTATCAGCAATATAAATATCTCCTTTACTGTTCACGGCTGTATCGGAAATATACACGAACAAGAATTCCTCGGGACCGTCCAGTTGTCCGATCTGGAGTTCTTGTTTGATGGTAATCTCGGAGTTTTCTTTTGTATCCCAAAGTCCCTGATTGGGATTTTTAACCATTGTCACTCCACCAATTTCCTCTATGGTCCCCTGCCACTCCTGTTTTTGCTGGCTGCAGGAGACAAGAATGAACAGCAGGACAGCCGAAGCGATTTTTGCTTTCATCATCGCAACTCCCATATTTCCTTTGATTAAGCTTTAGCTTTATTGATTAGATAAAATATAACACTTTTCACATAATATGTCGAAAACTATTCAAGATTGTTTAAAGCGGAATCAGACTCAGATAATTATCTGAATTTAATGCATTTATATGAATTTTTCACAATATACTTCCCTTTAGGCTTATGTTTTTTATTCCAAAAATAAGATCTTATTTTTTTCGATTAATTATGGACGCCTATAAAGAATTTTATAGAAGCGATAATGCGATAAAGAAAAAATATGAAAATGATGTTAAAATTCTCTTTGTTTACAAGGGAATAAAATCTATTGATCGTTGTATATTTAAATGAAAGGGTTCTATTTTGCTTTAATGGGAGCATCAGATTGCATGTCAAATGATAATTTAGGGGAAGCATGAGTAAAAAAAAGCAAAGGCTCGGATCAAACGCTGTTTTGATTTTATTTGTTGTTGTTTTTACTGCATATTATACACAAAAATCAGAAAAAAATGAAGAGATTGAAGTAACCGATGATTTTGAAGTGGTTGTAAATCCTGAAACGCCAAAAAATCAAGACGCAGGCCAAATTGTATTATTGGAGGAAGAACTGCGAATAAGAGATGATGGAGAGCGTGCTGTGTTCTATGCGCCTCAAAAACTCACCATAATGGAGGATGGTTCTCTTATCTTTATTGATGAAGCCCTTTATAAATACAATAAAAATGGTCAAATCGACTTTATTATAAATAAGCCAGGTAAAGGACCAGGAGAATATAATCATGCGGGAATATTTTTTATTATGAATGATCACATTCGTTTACAGGCGTGGGATCCTCCCAAGATTTTGGATTACGAGATGGATGGAGATTATGTAAAAGAAATACGTACAGAAATAGTGAGGCCGTTATTTTTTGTAAGATACATAAATGGCAAAATTTATGCTATTAAACCTGGAGTTTCTTTCAATGAATTTGTCAAAAAAGCTGGATTCGTAGATATTCCTTATGCTTTATATGAGGTAAAAGAAAATTTCCAAAACATGAAACTCATATACGATTTCCCAGTTAGTCACTATATTAGTCACTATAATAACCAGGGCAGATGGTCACGAAGAGTCATGTTCGATGTGGCCGTATCCGGGCATTATCTTTTTATTTTGAATTCTGATGTGTATAAAATTGAAAAGTTCGATCTGCTGCAGCGGAAAGTCGAATGTATTTTCAAAAGAGATTACCAGCGGGTTAAAGATGACATAAATTATATTTCTATATCAGTTTGTAAATGGTGCTAATAAATGGGACTAAAAACAAATAAATATAGATCAAGCCTTATAAAAAAAGTACCGTCTCTATTGTCTCCAGGAGAAACAGAGTTTTTTTAAGAGGTTATTTGTTTTTAAGGTTTATCGGGAAATTTTTAATCCCTGATCCAAACTTATACAATCTTAATTCGAGTGGCGACTTCCCGGAAAAAGTCTCTAGACCACAAGGAAAGTGATTCAGTATTTTTGACAAAGGGTTCCACGTCTTTTCGCATTTGCTCTATGTTGATCTGGTTGATTCTTTGAGAAAGTTTTTCATGAAAGTCCTCTTCTGTAAAGATTGTTTTCTTTTCCCAATGGCCGGTTTGACGCATTCTCTGTTCAAGATGAAAAAGATGCAGTTCGGGATGATTTGCAGCGAACCAGATAAAATCATACCAATCACGCCCTTTTATTCTGCTTTTCCATCCACGACAAAGTACAGCATGCATCTTTCCGGCAAAGAGATCAGGAAGGCTGAATGTTCTTATTGAAAACGGTATTGGGAGCAGAAGGTATTTGATGGCTGTAGAAAATTCCGGAGGAGGATCAGTATCGATTTCCAGTTTTATTTTCAATTTTTGATTTCTGGGAATTCGCTTGATAAAGTTATTATCAAGTTCAATAGTCAGCATTTGATTTCTGGTGTTAGCTTTAAGGAAGGTGGACTGTACAGCTGTTTTTTCCGATTTAGCTCTATTTTCTATATCAACTTTAAAGCCAAAAGAGCTCAATTCCTTTTTAAGAGCTTCATTATAAAAGGAAAGGTCGAATTGTTTATCCGGCTTTAAAAGCGAAAAATCCAGATCCTCAGAGAAACGGTCCAGATCATATAGAACTCTTAAAGCTGTGCCTCCATAAAAAGCGGCTTTCTCAAAAAATTTGCTTCGCCAGAGACCAAGGAGAGCAATCTCCTGCATGATCTCTCTAAGTGCCCGGATTGAATCATCTAAAGATCGAATCTTGTACTTGGAAAGAATTGTACGAATAGTCTCATTCATGAATAGTATCCTTACCGGATTTTTGTGCTCGATTTATTAATGAACTCAAAAACCTGAGCTTGCGGGAATGATAGAGCTCAGCATATTCATTAATTTTTTTCGTGGACATTGATTTTAAAGTGCTTAATTCAATCCTTAAGTTTTCAACAAGAAATTGGTGCATTTCTTTTTGGGAGGAAAGAGGGAGCCCTTTCTCAGTGGTTATTTTATCAGCTAAAGCCTTCTCCGGCAGTGCAATTAAAAATCCTTGGTTATGAGTTTCTTCAACCAGGGTCATACCGGATTGATAGGCTCGAATTGGGATCTTGCGGTATGTAAAAAGACCTACTGGAGTATAAAATTTCCGGGAGCGTCCAATTGTAACCGATGTTAAGGCTTCTGCCTTCTCCGGAATAAGGCCGTAATAACTCAGGCCGTATTCAAGAGAAATATAGGATGGGCCATAGATGAGATTGGCCAATAACTCGCGCGAATAGGGATGTTTTCGATATCGGTCCCCAAAGATATATAGACCCTTTTTGATCCGGATAATTATTCCCTTCTTGATTAGATCTGTTATTTTGTCTCTTGGATATGAGAGTTCTTGTAAAGCATTGATCAGAGTTTGGTAATCAAATATTTCTGTTTGTATGCGCTCTCTAACGTTTATATCCATTCAATTATTCCTGTGCAAGCTCCAGAAAAATATAACACATTTTACATAGTATGTCGAGATATTATCGACATAATATGTAATATTTAGTGTTTTTTAAGCTTTTTTGATATTTTGTTTACAATAGAAGTATAATGTCTGCAAGATGAGGGAGATGTGAATGGACATACATATTATAAAAGTTGGCATCAGCAACTGTTATCTTATAAGGGACCGGGGCACCGTTTTGATTGACGCAGGCGTACCTGGGAGGATTAATACATTTGAAAAAACATTCAAAAGTCTAGGTGTTGCCCCCGGTGAAATTGCCGTAATCATCATTACTCACTGTCACTGGGATCATGTGGGCTGTTTGAAAGAATTGAGAAATCTAACAGGTGCAAAAATTATCGCCCATAAAAAAGATGCTGGTTTTTTAGAAAAAGGGGAGCTGATCGTACCTCCGGGTGTGACCCGATGGGGAAAAATATTGGGGATTTTGCTAAAAGGTGTTGGCAGAAAGGCTTCAACAGAGCCCTATAAGGTTGATATTGTTCTCGGTGAGGAAGACTACCCGCTTACGGAATTCGGCATTCCGGGAAAGATCCTTTTCACACCGGGCCATTCCCATGGATCCATTTCTGTAGTCTTGGATACCGGGGAGGCATTTGTGGGAGATACAGCCATGAGCGGTTTTCCTCTCACTTTGGGTCCAAATCTTCCCGTCTTTGCCGAAGATCTGCCGGCTTTAAAAAACAGTTGGCAGAAACTAATAGATAATGACGCTAAGATGATCTATCCAGGCCACGGGAAGCCCTTTCACATAGAAAAATTGATAAAAAAAATCTTGTAAATTCATTTTTGCGGCATCGCAAAAAGAGAGTTATCCAGATTACTTACATTGATTTCATAAGTATCGATTGTATATATCAAAGTTGCCAGGCTTGATTGCATTTTAAAAAGGAAGGTTGATTCCTTTAACATCACGATAATCGCTCAGGGTAAGGATCATTTCATGCTCTTGTCTCTCATCATCCAGGTGAATCTGATGTCTTTTTGTTATAAGCAGTGATCCATGGCCGTTTTAATTCAAAATATGAATATAAATCGCAGTCCGGTCTCGAATCCTCCAATTTGTATCCGAACCTTTTCCACTTCATCCCTGGCTGAGGAGTAGCCCAGTGTCAATCCTGAATAGATGTAATTTGCGATTTTATAGCAGACGTCGACTCCAACCCTTACACCCAAGGCCGCACCCGTTACCTTCTCTCCCAGTGCTTCTTCCTGGTAGCGCGCGTGGAATAGACCAAGCTCAATCAGATAATCTAATTTTCCTGTGAGGTTTCCTGTATACCCCGGGCCAAAGGAAAGGAAATGCTGGCTTGATTTTGTCTCCTCTATGAATACTCCCACTGTTTTCCCCTTGGCGGATAGATATCCGTATCCGGTCCATAGGTACAGGCTTCGGGAGATCTTTGCTCCTATTTTGAACTCCGGAGAGAACATTCCCTTCCCATAGATATCTTTATAGTTGGAATCGGCGGGGCCAAGATAATAGCCAGTTAGTGAGACCATAAATCTTTCTTTTCCAAAAATTCCTGTTGATAAGAATAAAATCATACAGGTAAAAATCAGTCTTTTTTTCATCGTATTGCACCTTTTTATATCTTCGATTCGTTTGAAATCGCAATGATCTGGTCGCTTGGATCAAAGGCCATCGCTCGATAAGAATATGAGATGTTATTTTCCAAGTATTTGTCATAATAGGTGTAGATTCCGTTCTGAATGCTGGCTCCCGGGATTTCAGTGAGGGGCATGTAGTTTCCACCCGGCTGTTTCCTGTAAAGGATGTATTTTGAGACAGCAATAGAATCCGGATTGTCGGCCATCAGGTCAATTCTGCCGTATTGTTTTCTGATTATCCACGCCCTTTCCTCTTCTCTTGCAGCCTGGAGAGAAAGTTCGATATTTTTTACTGCCGTGTAGTCCTGATCAGTCTGATCTGAATTGACATCAGCATATGCCCTTGAAGTGGGAGTGAAGGAATAACCTGCCAGGGTGGGAGTCACCGTGCCCGACCAGCCGTGATCTACCGTAGCGGTGTAGAATCCTGAGGCATTCGTGACCGGATTTCCCAGCAGTCCGCTCAGGGTAACGCCCGGAAGTCCGGAGCCCCCGCGCAGCACGCGGCCAGAGATGGTGTAGGTCAGCAGGGCGGCCTCGTAGTTCTGGTCAGCCTGATTGGAATTGACATCAGCATATGCCCTTGAAGGAGGAGTGAAGGAATAACCTGACAGGGTGGGAGTCACCGTGCCGGACCAGCCGTAGTCTACCGTGGCGGAATAGAAGCCCGGGGCATTCGTGACCGGATTTCCCGGCAGCCCGTTCAATGTCACACCCGGAAGTCCGGAGCCTCCCCTCAGCACCCGGCCCGAGATGGTGTAGGTCAGCAGAGCGGCCTCGTAGTTCTGGTCAGTCTGGTTGGAAATAACATCAGGGTATGACTTTGAAGAAGGAGTGAAGGTATAGCCTGCCAGGGTGGGGGTTACCGTGCCCGACCAACCGTAGTCAACTGAAGCGGTGTAAAATCCGGAGGCATTCGTGACCGGATTTCCCGGCAGTCCGTTCAATGTCACACCAGCAAGTCCGGAGCCTCCGCGCAGCACACGGCCAGAGATGGTGTAGTTCAGCAGCACGGCCTCGTAGTCCTGGTCACTCTGGTTGGAAATAACATCAGTGTATGACCTTGAAGAAGGAGTGAAGGTATAGCCTGCCAGGGTGGGAGTTACCGTGCCTGACCAGCCGTAGTCAACTGAAGCGGTGTAAAATCCTGATGCATTCGTGACCGGATTACCCGGCAGTCCGTTCAGAATCACACCCGGAACTCCGGAGCCTCCGCGCAGCACACGGCCTGAGATGGTGTAGGTATCGTTGTAAGTCATAGCCGTTACTTCGGCACTATACTCGCTGTCTACTGTATTCTGGTTGATAACGTGGGGCTCGGTGCGTGTCTGGACCACAAAAAAGTACGTTGTATTCGGATCCAGCCCGGTAACTTCCAATTGAGAAGCTGATTTATCTGAAGTGATACCGAAATATGTATATGGACCTCCGCTTGATTGACTGTAAAAAACCCGGTAGCCACCAGAGTCAGAGGTATAAATTATCGGTATCCAGCTAATAACAACTGAAGAATTGGATATGTTTCCTGCCGAAACATTTTCAGGCGCTATAGTCTGGGATTGCTCCCAGCCAGGGTTCTTACTGTCAAAGAAAGCCTGAACAATCGTATCATAGCTGTACAGAGCGTTGTAATTTATATATAAAGAATTCAGAGAAGTAAGATAGGTAAGATTCATAGGGATATTGCCGGAAAGTTGGTTGCAATCAAGGTAAAGGTAAATAAGGTTTGATAAATTGCCCAGCTCAGGAGGGATACTGCCGGAGAGCTGGTTGCAATCAAGGGTAAGGTAATAAAGGTTTGATAGATTGCCCAGCTCGGGGGGGATGCTTCCTGTGAGCTGGTTGGAACTAAGATGAAGGGTAAAAAGGTTTGAGAGGTTTCCCAATTCTGGGGTGATGCCGCCGGAGAGCTGGTTGTAAGAGAGGTCAAGGTAAGCAAGGTTTGATAGATTGCCCAGCTCAGGGGGGATGGAGCCTGAAAGATAGTTGTTGGAGAGAGAAACAAACCTAAGTTTCGACAGGATTCCCAACTCCGGCGGGATACTGCCTGTTAGATAATTGCCAGAGAGGCCAAGATCTAAAAGATTTTTCAGTTTGCTCAATTCAAGCGGAATGGTGCCTGTGAGCTGGTTGCCATAAATGATAAGGTACTTAAGATTTAAAAGGTTGCCCAGCTCGGGCGCAATAGTGCCGGAGAGCTGGTTAAAAGAAAGGTCAAGGACAACAAGATTTGACAGGTTACCCAGCTCGGGCGGGATACTGCCCGAGAGCTGGTTGGAGCTGAGGTATAGTTCCCTTAGGTTAGACAGGTTGCCTAGTTCCGGAGGGATGCTGCCTGAGAGCTGGCTGGAGCTGAGATAGAGGGAGATAAGGTTAGACAGGTTGCCTAGTTGGGGGGGGATGCTGCCTGAAAGCGGGTTTATGCCGAGATAGAGGTGGGAAAGTTTAGACAGGTTGCCTAGTTGGGG
>CAZLBV010000224.1:0-3440 GCA_964557845.1 uncultured Eubacteriales bacterium
GGCGAGGCGCCGGGCGCGCCCCCCGTCCCCGATCCCCCTGCCACTCCGCCCTCCGTAAATGCGCCGCCGGTGTGAACCTCGTTGTGCTCTTACCACTTGTCCGATAACTTCACCGGGTTTTAAAAGATAGGGGTCCGCTTGCCCATTATTGTCACCTCTTGTCTCGATTCCTTCTGGGGATATTCTAATCACACGGTGCACGACTCCCCGCTTATTGATCGGAGACAGAAAATAGATCACATCGCCGCGATTGATCTGGCGGCCATCATAGGGCTTCACCTCTAGAAGATCCGGCTCGCGCAGAACAGGATTCATGCTGGGGCCGGTGTACACGATGTATGAAATGTCGTCACCACGAATGGGTTCGATACTAGTCTGCTCTTTGGATTTAAATGAAGGATTGGAGATGTGTGGATCAGGCCGGTTTGTATTTGTTTTATCAGCTTGAAGCACTCTTTCTATTTCCTTCCAGAATTCACCGGTCAGACTGATGTGAAGATTGTAGGCTGGAACTGCTTTTGCCAGAGTTTCGACAGCCATAAGTTGTTCTTTATAGAGGTCCTGGATCTCTTCATCCTGAAGATGGCGCGTCAGTGTGCCTGATACGTGCTGTACGACTTCCATGAGCATAGTGGTGGCGGCCCCAGCCGTATTAAGAGGTTCGGCGTGGTCTTGCGGTGCTTGGGAGATAAAAAACACTGCCCGCAAGGGAACTGCATACTGGACGTCCCAACTGCCTCCCGGGCCGGGAATGCCGCCGGTGCTGTAGAAACGGCTCCAGGTAGGCCAGGGATGAGCCCAATATTGGCCGCTCTGGTCCCGAACAACAAGTGCAGCATCGTCGGAAAGAGCTCTCCAGGGAGGGGGAAGACGTCTGCTGGCAGTGGTCTTTCCCACAGTGCCCGGGCCGGCCAGGAGAATCCCATCGCCGGCTGTTCCGAATTTTTTATTTCTGGTTGAGTTGAAAGGAAATTCTGCCAAGGCTCCGTGCAGGAGTACGCCTCCCCGCGATTGAATATCCCGAACCAGAGCCAGGGCAAGTTGTGACATTCCGATAACCAGCATGTCTTGATTGGTGGGAGGAAAGAGATTGCATACAGCCGTTCCGTGCCCTAATAGATTGACCATTGGTTTTTTATCCCAGGCGGCCGTTACCAGAAGATTTCGTCCTCTGGATTGAAGTTTCATAATAGAACTCAGTTCAGCAATGATACGGGCTGCTTCTTTGTCACCTGCCTGAATAGACCAGGAGGTTCCATCAGCAAACATTACGGAAAATCCGGATTCTGACATGGTATTAATACGCTATTTTGTTTATAAGTAATTTAGCTCCCTGTTTCACACTTAGAAGCAGCGTATTGTCCATTTTCACAGGTTGCATAAGCGCTTGTTGCCCATGCCTTCGCAATTTCCAGAGGCAACGTTACCAGTTTCGCAATTAGCTACATTGCTATTGCCGGGATTGCATCTTCCAGTTTGAGCGCCTGATCCATCTTCACAATTTCCAAGGCCACCATTTAAAGACCCCAGCTTTATGGCTATTGGGGTTAAATAGGCTTTTTTTATTCCTGATTGGAAAAGACCTGATTTTATTTCTTTGGCACGATTTTTCATAATTGATACATGAAAATTTTCTGTTTTTTTTGCTTTAAAAAATTGACCGATCTTACCATTTTTCTTTTTGATTTCGATAACCTCTAAGCTTCAAACAGAAGCATTCATTTCTGTATGGATCTTAAGGAATTCGCGGTAAATAGTTTTGGTAAGTTGATTAAGATTAAATTATTAGGATTAGGGGAAAAAAACACAAATATTCACGAAGAAAGATTTAGGCTGGATTCAATTTTGTCTTTTGCGCTCAGAAGGGTAATCTAAAATCAGTTTAAACATTTACCTGATTCTTCACATTTTATACAGGAATTCTTTTACTTCCTTTCACATTGAACATCTGTAATCTTATCTTCTTCGTATCCACACCAATTTCGTTGGGCTCAGGGCCACCACAACCCTTTTCTTCAATTAAGGCACCCAACAGGATTATCCTAATAGAAGGTTTGATCCCTCAGTATAATCTCTCTTTCTGTGAAATTTGTTTTATTCTCCTTAGCCTCTTGATCATAATAAATCTTTTATGTTTCTCCTCTCCTCTTTAAATTTTTTGTGAATAATAGCATTTTTTTTATATCATTTCAATTATTTTTTATAACGTTGGTGATTTGCCTGGAAGCCTTCCATCCCATGATGGGATTTCGCGGATCATAACCTTGGCTTTCAAACTAATGTGGAAGAAGAGTATGTATTGGAATCAGTGGTAGAGATGGAAAGAAAGACAAATCCAGGCTGTAAAAGTTAAATCCTTACAATGTATAACTATGTATCGCTGTTGCCTGGGTAAAAGCAATAATCACCAGGAGAATTTCCGGAGCCCCAACAATTATTACCCGCATTGTTGCCTAGCCCCCAGCAGCCATAACTAGCAGTATTGCCGTTTTCCTGGCAGCCTTGCCAATTGACATATCCGCTTCCCGGTGCGCATTGTCCTAAACCTTCGGTCACAGGCGTCATTCTGATCACCCTGGGAGGTGTGTAGCTCTGTAATTTTTTTTCTGTTTCTTTGGCAGCCGCATTGATTTGTTTATCCATCTTTTTCATAATAGGGCCCAGTTATCCTGATTTCTATGATCCGATAGTCTCCAAACCTTGGTGTTATTTTGCGATTTTATAACAATTGTTCAGAAAATTCAATGCGGTTTAAAGAGCTTAAAGGAAAAATACAATGAGGAATAAATATGCCTCTAATCGTAAAAATGAACCTAAATTATCGTTCAATCAGCTTGAGGTTCTATTTGTATTATATGTAGTAATTTTAAATTTAGAGTTTTAGATGTTAAGTTGAAGTAATCAGCTAAGAACGAGGGATAGGTTTTGAGCGGCGCCGGGTGGCGGGGAATTCACCTAACCGGTCGGCCTCAGCACACAGGGCATTTGGCCAGACTAAATGCCGGCTGTCTACATAATTCTGGGCCACACAGCCGGTGCGGCAGCGCTTGGCCATCAGGCATTCCCCGCAGATTCCGGGATAATTGGCCGCATCGGGTAGAATGCGGCGCAGTTCCAGGATAGTAGGGTGGGTCAGCCAGATCTTTCGTATGCTGTCTTTTCCCAGGCGGCCGTATACCAGCTCAGGAATAGTGCGGCCGATGCCGCAGAGGGCGATCTCGCCGGTGCCCAGAATTCCTAAAATACCTAAAACGCCGCAGTCTCCCGTGGATCCACCCCGGCGGATGATCTCGCTGATAGGCATCAAGGCCAGGGGAGTATTGAATACCAAACTGATGGGGATGCCTTCTTTATGCAGCCGCGGACGTAGATCATCATAAACATAATGAGCAAGGTCCATCCGTTCCCGGAATGTCAGATCCTCACCTCGCTCATGCATG
>CAZLBV010000225.1:0-9213 GCA_964557845.1 uncultured Eubacteriales bacterium
CCTTGTAACTGGGCCAAGCTCGACTCGTGAATAATCCAGGTTAAGTTAGAAGTTGCAACCTTTTGTTCTAAAATATATGATAAATTTCCTTATCTAAGAGGAGGCATGGATGCATAAAAGAAAAAAATATGCTCTGATGCTGGGTGCCATACCCTTTTTAATGCTGGTTTTTGCCTTGCCCTTAGTCAACAGGATTCATCCTGTGATCTTAGGTTTGCCATTTATTTTATTTTGGATTCTTGTTTGGGTTATGCTTACTCCTCTTATACTATTTTTTGCTTACCGGGTAGAGAGAAAAAATGGTTCAGATGATGGAGAAGAACAATGAATTCGGCCCTTTTCATAATTCTTGCGGTTATTGTTATCTCTGCAATTGTGGGAATAGTAGCCGGCCGAAAGCTGAAAATGAATCTAGAAAATTGGACAGTGGGAGGCCGCCGATTCGGCGTAGTGATCATCTGGCTTCTTATGGCCGGAGAGATCTATACCACCTTTACTTTCTTAGGTGCGAGTGGTTGGGCCTATTCCAAAGGGGCTCCGGCCTTTTATATTCTGATCTATGGAGCCCTGGCCTATACTCTTTCCTTTTTTATTTTGCCTGAACTTTGGAAGATCGGCAAAAAATATGGACTGCATACGCAGCCGGATTACTTCATTAAAAGATACGACAGCCGGTTTCTCGGAGTTTTAGTGGCGCTCATCGGTGTGTTTTCGATCATTCCTTACCTGCAGCTCCAGTTGGCCGGACTGGGTTTGATCGTTGAAGTCGCCAGCAATGGAACCATTCGGTCTGCCTATGCCATCGTGATCGCATTTGTTCTTACCTGTGCTTTTGTTTTTACCAGCGGGATTCGTGGTGCTGCTTGGGTGGCTATAATTAAAGATGTTCTTATGATAGCGGCTGTTTTGATTGTCGGAATTGGAGTTCCATCCATATATTTTGGAGGGTTTGGGAAGATGTTCAGTGTCCTAATGGAAAAAATGCCAGAACATCTGACTTTTCCTGGGGCAACCAACCATATGGATTCACTCTGGGTGATGTCGACCATACTCCTTACCGCACTGGGATTTTATATGTGGCCGCATGTTTTCGGGTCCGCGTTTTCCGCCAGGAGTGCCAAGGTCATAAAGAGAAACGCCGTTATCATGCCCTTTTATCAGATCCCTATTCTGCTGATCTTTATGGTCGGTTTCACCGCCCTGCTGGTCCTTCCCGGATTAGATAATGCAGACATGGCTTTTCTTTCTCTAGTAAACAAAACCTATCCTTCCTGGTTTATGGGATTTGTAGGCGCTGCGGGTGCTGTCACAGCGATGGTGCCGGCTGCGATCCTGGTATTGTTTGCATCAACTCTTATTTCTAAAAATGTCTATCAGACCGGGATCAATCCTCATGCCAGTGAAAATACAGTTATGCGTTTATCTAGGTTGATGGTTTTGATCATCATGACATTCAGTCTATTGTTCGCCATATTTTTACCCAATGAACTGGTCAATCTTTTGATCCTTGGATATGATGGTGTCTGTCAATTTTTCCCGGGGGTTGTGTTTGGTTTATTCTGGAAACGGGTGACAAAACAGGGTGTTTTAGCCGGGATTCTTGTAGGGACCGGATTTGTTGTGTTTTTAATCCTAAGCCGGAATGATCCTTTTATTGGTATGAATGCAGGATTTGTCGGTCTGCTGATCAATATAATTGTTACGATTGCCGTTAGTCTTTTAACAATACGGGTAATCCAAAAGGCATGATCGTGTCCATTATAGATGAGGAGGAAAGGTTATGGATGTAACGATAAAAAAAGAAGCAGAAAAACTAACTCCTGAATTGATTGCATGGAGGAGGGATTTTCATCAACATCCGGAAATTGCCTTTCAGGAATTCAGAACATCAAAAGTAATAAAAGAATTTCTGGAAGGGCAGGGGCTCGAAGTAAAAACTCTGGCTAAAACCGGACTCAGAGCAGTCTTAGCAGGCAAGCCCGGCGGACCGACAGTGGCACTGAGGGCAGATATGGATGCCCTCCCACTTAAGGAAAAAGGAAAAAAAGAATATATCTCGCAAAATCCGGAAGCCACTCATGCCTGCGGTCATGACGGGCATATGGCGATCTTAATGGGGGTGGTACGGATACTTGTAAACCGGAAAGAAAACCTTCGTGGGAATGTCGTTTTTTTGTTTCAACCATCGGAAGAGCTTCCTCCTGGTGGGGCAGAACCCATGGTAAAGGAAGGGGCGCTGGATGGTGTGGATGCTGTTTTTGGACTCCATCTCTGGCAGCCTCTGCCCACAGGGTTTATTGGTATCGTTAAAGGCCCGATGATGGCCCAGGCGGATAATTTTTCTCTTGTTGTTAAGGGAAAAGCCGGGCACGGCTCCATGCCCCATACAGCAGTTGACCCCATTTATGCAGCTTCCCAGCTGGTTGTCAGCCTGCAGTCTATAGTCAGCCGGAACAATGATCCTCTCAAGCCGTTGGTGGTGTCCTTTGGTACTATTCAAGGAGGGACGATCTATAATATTATACCAGAGAGCGTTTCTCTTACTGGGACGGTGCGGACTTTTCAGAAGGAAGTCCAGGTTATGGCAAAGAGACGGATTCAAGAAATCTCAGAGAAAACAGGTGATGCGTTGGGTGCGGAAGTGGAATTTGTGTATGAGGATGGTTATCCTCCTTTGATCAATGCTCCGGAGATGGTCGATTTTGTTAAAGGGGTGGCTGGTGATATTTTGGGAGAAGATAGGATTGTCCCGTTTTCTCCGGTCATGGGAGGAGAGGATTTTGCCTATTACCTGCAGAAAAAACCCGGTGCCTTCTTTTTTCTAGGCATGGGAGACGGACAATATGCACCCCATCATCATCCTGAATTTGATCTGGATGAAAAAGCCCTTCCCTTGGGGACGCATTTATTAGCAGAGATCGCACTTAAATATCTTAAAAAGAACGAACTGATATAATATTGTAATATAAGGAATACGATTGAGTTTTTTCTATTTATTTACAATAGCACTGGCCTTGGCTATGGATGCATTTGCTGTGTCGATAGGGATCAGTCTGAGCCAAAAAGGATTAACTGCCCGACAGACTTTTCGTCTTTCTTTCTTTTTTGGGTTTTTTCAGTTTTTGATGCCGGTTTTAGGATGGTGGGCCGGAAAACATGTTCTGGTTTATATTCATTCTTTGGATCATTGGATAGCCTTTTTTCTTCTTGGTATCATTGGGGCTAAGATGATCTATGAATCCTTTCAGGAAACAGAAATAAGACGGGGTTCAAAAGTAGATTCTACCAGAGGGTTCCATCTTTTGTTTTTGTCTATTGCAACCAGTATAGATGCTCTGGCAGTCGGCTTAGGCTTTGCAGTGTTGTCAGTGTCTGTGATACCGGCTTCCCTGATGTTTGGATTGGTGGCCCTTGTTATGACTATTATCGGAGTAAGGGTTGCTCCTATCTTAGGGAGAATCGTGGGAAAAGGAGCTGAATTGGCGGGAGGCATTATCTTAATCGGGATCGGAATCAAGATACTGGTCGATCATCTAGGATAAACCTGTTGTAAGTAGGAATGAGATCATTAAAAGATAGTATATTTTCCCTCTTTTATGATGGTCTCCGTTCGGTTTTGTGCAAAGGTAAGGTCAATAGAATGAATAGATATCCGCGGTTGGGTCGCAGGGATATATATTCGGTCCAGGTGAATAACTGAAGTAGGAGAAGAGAAATCTTTAGGCCCGACGATCCCGCCGAAATGTTCACTGCGGCCGAAGGCCACATGGAATCCAAGTTTTTCATCCAGCAGGATCTCATTGATCGGATGAATCCCGAAGTCAGCCAAAACCCCGAATCCCAATTCCGCCATATTGCCGTAGGCCGGATCTTTTTTTAGATGCCGGTTTTCCTGATGGGCTTCCTTACTTGATCCTTCCGCAAGTATGGCTCGGTTCTTTTTGACTGTAAATAAAACTATATTATTATCAATCTGTACAGGAAGAGTTCCATTTGTCCGACTGATCTCTTTTTTTTCTCCCTCGTAAGGGACAATGTAGGCTTCCCCGCTGGGAACATTTCCGGCAGTTCCTCTTTCCGGAAACCTCCCACTGCTGGCATGGGCTTTGCGGTAACGAAGATCAAAAAACATAGTGTATGATCTTTCTGAATCAATCAAAAAAACGACTTCAGCAGATACTGCCTTATCCAGCTTGTTTTTAACCAAAAGGACCCTCCGATTGACTTCGTTGTAATCGATCTTGAGAGCTGGTATCATGGCGGCCGAGAAACCGGGCATGGTGGCAGCCCGGAAGCCGTATTTTCTGGCTGCCATCTTTAAGGGTGCTGTGGTTGAATATTCGGTAGGAGCTATAATCAACTGGGTAGATCTGAAAAGGTCTTTAAAAGATACTTTATCTCCGGATGGATCCAAAAGGTCGGCTGATGGAGGGAGGGACTCTTTTATGTGGTAGGCGTATTCCGGTAGATCTGCATTGTTGGAGCCTACATCCGGATAGGCGATAAGTTTTATCGAGTCCAAATGAAGGGATTTTTTTCCGGAATTTAGAAAAGCTGCCCATTCCTGGGCTAATTTACGCCTTTTTTTCCAATTGTAATTATCTTGGGAAGAGTTTCTGGGAATATCGACTATTATAGCCAGTTCTTGATCTCCGGGAAGATAAGGAAACACAGAGCCTATAAGATTGATTAGATCTTTTTTCGTCAGTTTTTCCAAGGTTCCTCCTCCATGTACATTACAATTTTTACATCATTCATGCAAACAGGATAGCCTTGATCAGATTGAAGCGTCATTTTTATTGAATTTTTCTGCGACTTTGCCTAAAGTTTCATACAAAAGCGGCACGACTATCAATCTCAAAAGAATGGCAAAAAAGAAACCTCCGATATAGACAACAGCAAGGGGGCGGTGAAGTTCAGCTCCGGTAGATACGATTAAAGCCAGCGGCAGCACGCCCACGATCATAACTAGATCAGTCATGATAATGGGACGGAATTTGGTTAGGGCACCCTGGACGACCGAATCTCTCAAGGACATTCCCTGTTTTTTGAAATCGTTTATTTTGGCCACCAGAATAATATCATTCTGCACACAGATACCGAAGAGTGCGATCAATCCAATGGTAGAGGATACATTCATGGTCTGGCCGGCGATGAGAAGTCCCAGAATCCCTCCCACCAGAGTTGTGGGTATATTCAAGATGATCAAAAATGCCTGCCAGATCGACCCAAAGGAAGAAAAAAGAATCACAAAGATTATCAATATGACGATGATCATAAGAGTTGTCAGGTGATGCATGGCCCTTTGCTGACTTTCAAACTGTCCGCCGAAGGTGACGAAATATCCCAAGGGGAGGTCGATCTCTGAGTCGATCTTCTTACTGGTTTCAGTAACAAATCCGCCTATGTCACGGCCTTCGATATTGCAGAGAAGGATTTTCCTCCGCATCAGGTTTTCCCGGAAGATCGTCTGGGGGCCTTCGCTTCTGGTGATTTCTGCCAGTTCAGACAGGGGAATCCGTTCGCCATTGGGAGCATCTATCAGCAGGTTTCTTACGGCTTCTTCATCATTGCGGTATTCTTCCGGCAAGCGGATCAAAACTGAGGTTATCCTATCAGGTTCATAGATATCTGTGGCTTCTATTCCGTTAAAAGCGGTTTCAATGATGTCCGCCACATTGCCGACAGGTATTCCGAATCTGGCTAGTTTTTCCCGATTTAATTTTATTACCAGTTGAGGGATTCCGGTTGTTTGTTCTATCTGAAGATCCGTCACTCCCTCTATCTCAGCCACGATATTCCTAATGTCCTCGATATAATTATTGAGAACAGTAAGATCGGAACCGAAAAGTTTTATTGAGAGTTCTCCTTCTGTTCCTGTCAGCATTTCTGCCAGCTTATTGGCGATGGGCTGTTCGAAAATGTAGGCCAGACCAGGTATCTTATCCAGTTCCTGCCGCATTGCCTGTGTTATCTCGTCGAATCCGCGTTTACGTTTTTCGCGAGGCAGAAGTTCGATATTATAATGACTGTGGTTTACGGGGTGGACATGCTCCGAGGCCTCTGCTGTTCCGGTAGTCCGGGATACAGAGAGGACTTCCGGAAAGGAAAGAAAGATCTTCTCTACTTTTTTCCCCATCTCGATCGATTCTTCTAAAGAGGTTTCCGGCAGCATAACGGTTGATGCCAAAATGGCGCCTTCATCCAAAGGAGGTACGAATTCTTTCCCGAGAAAATTATAGGATACAGCAGCTCCTATGAGGAGAATAATAAAGATCACAAGAATTGTATTTTTATGATCCAAGGAACTATTCAATATCATCAGGTATTTTTTTGTGAGATATTCAGTGATTGGATTTTTTTTATCTTTAATATGCTTTTCCGTGAGAAAAATCGAGGCTAATACCGGTTTCAATGTCAGATTGAGAATAAGTGATCCAAAGAGAGCTGCGGCGACGGCAAAAGCCGTAGGCTTGAACATGGCTCCTTCTATACCTTTAAGGGTTAGAAGGGGCAAAAAGACCAGTATAATAATGATATTAGCGGAGAATAAAAAACGGCCCACATCCCGGGCGGCCTCTGATGTCAGTGCTATGGTTGAATCTGATCCTTTTTTTTCACGAAGCACCCGGTAGATATTTTCCACCATAATTATCGAACCGTTAGCGACCTTTCCAATACCGATAGCCAATCCTCCTATGGACATTACAGTTAGCTTGATATCAAAGATGTGCATGAGGACCAAGGCAATCAGAATAGAAAAAGGAATGGTGAGTGAAGCGATTAGTGAGCTGCGGAGATTCCACATGAAGAAGACCATCACCAGGATAATCAGTATGGCTCCTATCAATATGGACTCCTCCACATGGCTTATGGATTTTTTAATAAGACTAGACTGATCGTAGAACGGCTTGATTTTAATGTTTTCAGGGAGATCTTGGGCGATCTCTTTCAGAGCATTCTTGGTGTTTTGAATGGTGGTTAAGGTGTCGCCTCCGTATTGTTTTTCAACGGTCACATAAACGGCTTCTTGGACATTATGACTTCCGGATTCCCTCCGGAACTTAGGGCCTACTCGCACATCAGCCACATCCTTGACATAAACCGGAACATTATTCCTAGAGGTGATCACAGTATTCCTGATATGATCCAGAGTTTCGATCCGGCCCTCTCCTTTGATCAGAATTTCCTGGGATTTTTTCATAATGATCCCGCCGGAAAAATTCCTGTTACTGTTTTCGATAGCCTCCTTAACTTCTCCGATAGTTATATCGTAATTCTTGAGCATTTCGGGTTTCAGGAAAACCTGAAACTGTTTGATGAATCCGCCGAGGTTGATAACAAAGGCTACACCCGGGACACCCTGCAGACGGTAGCGGATAACCCAGTCAGCGATTGATCTGAGCTCCATGGGATCGGTTTCATCGCTGACGACAGCAAACTCGAAAACCTCTCCCATACGGGAGGATACCGGGCCTAAAATGGGAGAGGAAGTGCCGAGAGGGAGTCGGCCTGCAACCAGTTCTAATTTGCTGGATATGATCTGACGGGCAAGATAAATGTCCGTGCCCCATTCGAATTCAACTGTTACGACTGAATCGCCGGTAGCAGATTCCGAGCGGACCCGGGTGACATTAGGGGCTCCATTGAGCAAGCTTTCCAGGGGAAATGAAATCAGCCTTTCCACGTCTTCTGCCGCCATGCCGGGATTTTCCGTGATGATATTGACTAAGGGAGCGTTAAGGTCAGGATATATATCCTTAGGCATACGGGTGTAGACGATAACGCCAAAAATGGACACCAATATAACTAGAAAAATAGTAAGCAGCCTATGCTTAAGCGAATAGTCTATGAGCTTATCGATCATAAGATTTTCTCCCGTGTTCTAAAAGATGCTCAGTGGACCTGGCCTTTTTTAAGAAGGTCTTCATACATTTTGGATTTAAGCTGAAAATTACCATCGGTAACGACGATATCTCCTTCATTTAATCCACTCAAAATCTCAACACTGTTGTTTTCTTTAGCCCCTATTTCTACTACATGAAGAAAAAATTTGTCGTCTTGTTTAACGAATACTATTTTTTCGTCCTTATCATCAAGGATGGCTTCTTCAGGAACAACTAAAACATCGGCAGCATGGTTCAAAAAAATTCCAATATCCGCGAACATGCCTGGTTTGAGTTTAAAATTTTTATTTTCCATCTCGGCGCGAACGGTTATGGTCCTGGTCTCTTCATTCAATACATCACTTATGTAACAGATTTTTCCTGCGAATTTTTCCCCTGGATAGGCCGGCACCGAGGCATTAACATATTGGCCTTCTCTTATTTTTGCGATATCTTTTTCATAGAGATCGGCATCCACACACAGTATGGTAGGGTCCAGAATAGTCAGGATTTCCGTGGCCTGGTCGACCATCGCCCCGAGGATGGCTTTGTTTTCGATTATTTTTCCTCTTATAGGAGAGAAAAGGGTAATGACTGGATTGATCTGGTCTGTTTCAGAGATGGCTTTTATTTGAGTTTCAGTAAATCCCAAAACGTGCAGCTTCTTCTCTGCTGCGTTCAAATTGGCCTCAGCCACCTTATATTCTGCTTCAGCCACCAGATAATCTTTTTGGGCACCAGCTCCCCGGTCAAAAAGGCGTTTCTGCCTTTCATAGTTCACTTGAGCGAGTTCGAAATCGGCTCTTGCTTTGTAAAATTCGGATTTGGCGTTCCCGACTTCTTCACTTTGCAGTGTCACCAGTTGCTGACCAGGTTTGACCCAATCTCCGATACGGACATGGATTTGGGCGATTCTCGCGGGAAAGGCATAGCTGACAATGGCCATCCGGTAGGGATGAGCAATAACCTTTCCAGTGGCGGTAAGCTGTGATCTCAAAGGTTTGTATTCTGCCTTGATCGTTTTTATCTCGATCGCACTGTTTTCTTTTTCGGTAAGATTGATCTCGCTTACTCTTCCCCAACCTCTTCCCCTGTCATAGGTGTTTTTTCCTTGGCCTATTCCTGGTCCGCCTTGACCTCTGCCTGCTCCTTCCCCTTGTCTTAGAACCTGGTTTCGGCCACGCCCAAAGGGTTGAGTATCAGTCGCGGTTTTACCGGCCTGTGATGAATTTAGGTTCGATCTTTGATCATTACCTGGTTTTCCTCCACAATAGATTCCAGCACTAATGAAAATGCATATAACAAAGAATTTGACAAAACCGATAAT
>CAZLBV010000226.1:0-10959 GCA_964557845.1 uncultured Eubacteriales bacterium
TGGACGATTGGTGAATAAGCCGATCAAATAAATCATTCCGGATTTTCCAAACTATCCTCAATCCCACTGATCTCATGAAAAATGAAGAAAGAAAAGTAAATAAGCCCTTACCAAAGATCACGATCAGAAGTAAAACAGGAAGATATATCATTAACTGTTCATCAGTAAAATGCTTGAGCACGATACTAAGCAATTTTTTGTTTTGGCTGCTCTGAACAGGGTTGAGTTGAAACATATGATCCATAATCGGTTGGATCAAATTAATGAATAAAAACATAAAAAAGGCAACGAAAAGAGAACAGATCAAGGCTGCGATCAAACGTTTTTTCTCGGTCAATGTGAGCTTTAGAAGTTGAATCAGATCCTTCATTTATCCTCTTAGTCTATTGAATTTAAAAGAGAGGCTATCTCATATCCGTTTAAAGCCGATCCCCGCGTTAAATTATCAGCTACAGCCCAGATCCAAAAACCCTCAGGAAAGACTAGATCTTTTTTGATTTCACCTATTTGAATTTCCTTCTTCCCGGCTACGGAAACAGAAGAGACCTGGCAGGAATCCGAGGTGGAAAAACAGTGAAAATAAGAAGAATCATTAAATACGGACTGGATGGAATCAATCTCAGCTTTTTTTGAGATTTCAATATACACCATGATGGAATAGGTATGAAAAATAGGCGCTTGAACAAGTGTAAGCGAAAAGGGAAGTTGGTCATTCTCAAATATTTTTTTTATCTCAAAGCGAATTTGCTTCTCTACAGACGTGAATCCATTCTCATCAGTGGCTTCAGTATGGGAAAGGAAATTAAAAGCAATCTGCTCATTAAACAGAGTTTTGCTCAAAGAATTCCCACCCAATAATTCCGCACTCTGGTTAGCCAATTCATCTATCCCTAAAGCATCAAAAGCAGATACCGGTTGAAGCACAAATGCGATGCCTTTTTTTAAACTAAAATTTTGATCGATCAAATGGATCATATGGGATAAAAATATGGATGCAGGATGCGGGTTTGAGATCAGGCACGGTTTCTTACGAGGGATCTTATCGTCGTTTATACCCGCTACTATCACAGGAAAATTTTCTTTCCCGGCAAATGTTTCATTAAGATCAATGATCCATCTGTCAAGCGACAGTGTCTCCCGGATGACCTGCTCATTGACTTTTCTCTCAGCAGCTAGGAAAATTACATCGGCCAGCTTAAGGGAATCATCTTCGATCGGATAAATTATTTTCGGGTCTCCCCGGAATTCAGTTAATTTACTGTATTCCATATCAACATCAGCATCAAAAAACATAATGCTTTTAAAAGGAAAAGCTTCCTTTTCCAAAACATTCTTTATTTCTTTGCCCCTTAGTGAATCCGTACCTACCAATGCCAGCTTTAATTTCTTCTTCATATTAGTTTGTAAGGTTTAATCAAAGGGTTTTTCTGAATTCATTTATTAAAAAATACATTCTGTCTTTTTCCGCAAGTTTCTTTTTCTTCAACTCTTTTTCTTCTATTTCTTCCTTTTCGGTTAAAAATTTCTTTTTCTTAAATTCATCCAGTTTTCTTTCATAGTTCTGGTGACGCGTATATATTTTTTTAAATTCAGCATCCTCTCGCAACATCCTATCAATAATCTCTTTTTCTTCCATCCAAGACTACCTCCAAAATGAAAGAATATCACATCATATTGCGGATTTCAATTTACGAACAAAACAATATTAAGTTCACCCAAGCACAGTATAAAAGCATTGACTTTCCAAAAAGTAAATACTATACTTTTTTTCTAAAAATACAGATGTTTTAAGACCTGTAAGGTTCTTTTTTGTGTAACAATATCAGGGCGAGGTAGCTCAGTCGGTAGAGCGAGAGACTGAAAATCTCTGCGTCGGCGGTTCGATTCCGTCCCTCGCCACTCTCTTTCATTCTCAAAGTGATCAATCAGATCTTTCTTCTTGAAATGCAACAAAATCCAAAACAGCTTCATTCCAAAAATAGGAAGCAAGTTAGTTCTCTACATGCATCTGATCAAGTAATTCTAGACTTGAAGAAGATGGATTTAATTAATAAAATAGGATAGCACCTATGAGCATACGATGGCATGATTGTATCTTTGAAGGCCCCTTCCCTATCAGGTACTGGAATCCGCCTAATTGCGCCACCCTTTACGCTATCATGATAAAGCCTGATGCCTCCAAGGCACCCAGATCCTATAGAATATTGTATTTCGGAAAATCAAATAATCTTTCTGATAAAAATTTTTATTTAAATCATAAAAAACTAGAATGCTGGATTAATTTCTCAGGTTCAGAGGAAAACCTGTTTATTGCCTACTATGATGTATCAAAAGCTAGCGCTGAAGATAGAGTGCATACGCTTATGGAGTTGATTGATAAGTACAGACCCGTCTGCAACTTCTAAACATATTCTGAATCATCAGTAAAATAGGCCGACTCTTTTTATATTCCTATTATTCTTTGTTACATACTTGCTATTGATAAAATTATATCAAATATAGATCACGTTTTAATTTAAAATTTTAGGTCGACCTCTTTTACCCTTCGGGCGGACCAATCTCAGCACTTTTACTTCGAAGTGGCAGGTTCAAGGTAGCTTACTACATTTTCACCTGCCATCTCCTCGTAAAAGCACCAACCTTGGCCCGCTGATGATCCAGGCTCAGCGGTGATTCGGCAGTTATTCGGCTCCACAGCAATCTCGATGTGTGAGTAATTATGGTTTTAATCTTTCAGGATAGATTTTAATTCTTGTTTCAATTTCTGCTTAAATTCAGGCCTTTTTAAAGCCAGATTCACGGTTGCGGATAGAAACCCGAATTTATCTCCGGCATCATAGCGAATACCTTCAAATAGATATCCGTAAACCGGCTGATCTTCCCGCAGAAGGTTTATAGCATCTGTGATCTGGATCTCTCCTCTATGGTCTGGTTCGGTTCTTTTAATGGCATCAAAGATCTCAGGAGTAAAAACATATCTTCCAATGATCGCCAGATCAGAAAAAGCCCGATCCGGCCCAGGCTTTTCTATCATATCTTCAATCTGAAAAACCCTTTCAGAGATCTGTTGGGGTTTAATAATTCCGTATTTTTTTGTTCCTTCTTTATCCACTCTGCCCAGAACAACCACAGGCGCGTTCAACTCTTCCGCAGCATCTTTAAGCTGCTGCGTACATGGTACTGGGCAGTCATAAATATCATCTGGTAGCAGAACAGCAAATGGTTCTTTCCCGACAAATTCTTCTGCCATAAGGATAGCATGCCCTAGACCCAGGGCTTCATGCTGTCGAATGTAAAAAAAATCTGCCAGATTGGACAGCCCTTTTATTTCATTCAACAGATCGACCTTACCCTTTTCTTTCAAAAAAATCTCTAATTCCGGATTTCGGTCAAAATGATCCTCCATCGAAGCTTTGCCCCGGGAAGTGATCACAGCAATCTTACTAATCCCTGACATGACCGCTTCTTCTACGCTGTATTGGATAAGTGGCTTATCGATAACCGTAAGCATTTCTTTAGGCTGCGCTTTAGTGGCAGGCAGGAAACGTGTTCCATATCCAGCCGCAGGAATGACCGCTTTTCTAATTTTCATATTATCCTCGATTAAATTGAATCTTATCTAAAAAATGCTTTATCACTAACCTGGGTGACGAAGATAAAGCCTATATTTAAAATAAATCAAACTGAAGCATCTAGAATACTGGATCTAAAAACGGTAACTGACCGAAAAATTGGGAACCAATATATTCATACCGTGCACTCCGGGCATAGCTGATTCATACTCGAGACCAATTTCTCTATCCTTTCCAAACAGCATTTCCATGCCGAAATCAAGTTGAAGACCATTCAAACTGTAGCCAAGACCAAAGGTAACCACATTAAAATCATAACTGGGAATAAGAACATTCATGGTTCTATCAGGGACTGGGGCCGGATCAATATAAAAACCTCCTCGAAAAGCCAAGGCCGAAGATATCCAGTACTCCGCACCAAAGCGGATCTGCGTCGCGTTCTCCCAAAAAAATGGTCTTTCATCCTCACCTTTTTGCCCCATGATCAACTGCCAATAAGTATCTTTATAATCTGTTTCCAGTTTCTCCAGTATTGACCAATTGGTATACTGGAGGTCTGCTGTCAGCGTCAAACCTTCAATTGGTTTAAAAGCAATCCCTCCTGCCAGCCACATAGGCCAAGTGACCTCCCTTTCAAGATCGGAGGTGCTGGGAAGCCCTAGCAAGGTAAAGCCGGAAATTTCCGCCTCTCCTTCAAAACTGACCGTAGAAGCGGTTTTAAATGTCGCTCCCAGACTGATCTTTTCACTAGGCTTGAAAAGCAAACCTATGGTGGCCCCATATCCCCACCCGCTCATAGATTCATCATACTGCCCTAAATCCACAGTGATAGACTGGGTTGGAGTAATAGGAACTTCGGCGGTTCCGGCATGTGTCGCCACGTCAAACATGCCGTAATTGATATTTACAGCCGCTCCTATTGAGATCTGCTCATTCATCCTGAAGGCAAACGAGGGCGAGAAAGAGACAAGACCGATTTTGCTCTGCCACCTCAGACTAGGATTGTCGTTTGATATAGCCCTGAAATCAGCCCCATTCCAGGCAGCACCACTCCCGGAAGGTGTATAAATCCCAAAACCGGCCACCATCCTTTCGTTTATAGGATGATAATAGGCCAGCATTCCGGCAAGATTATGTTTGACCTCTGTTTCAGCATCGACCAAATTAATATTTCCGCCACCGGGGTAATTTATATCCAGTTTATAGCTGCCGGAAGGAATAATATCTACTCCATAAAATCCAAGGTATTTCTGGCTGAACTGGGTCATTCCTGCAGGATTCCAGTAAATCGCACTATAATCATCCGCCAACCCGACAAACGCCCCTCCCATAGATAAGGCTCTAGTTCCGATACTATTCAGGTTCAACCCATTCGCATAAACCAAGGAAGTTATTAATGATAAAAAAACAAACCCAGCCAGAATTATTTTTCCCTTTTTCATGGCAACCTCCATTATTGATAAGATTTTGTGATACTCATAACTTATTGTCAATAAGGACTATTCCGCTTTTCTTAAAAATTCTTATCTCAGTCCACAGCTTCAAGCCGCTTAATCGAAGGAATTCTTTTTTTTATCACCTTAGTGATCCCATGAGTCAGTGTTATTTGCCTCATGGGGCATCCGGCACATGCTCCTAATAATCGGACCTTGACTACACCATCTTCAGTTACCTCCACCAATTCAACATCTCCTCCATCGGCTTGTAAACTGGGCCGGATCTCTTCCAATGCTTTTTCAACTTCCTCGATCATTTAATCCTCCAAAATCACAGGCCTTTTTTTTTATTCTCTGTTCTTTCAATAAACCAAACTTCTTGTATCAAAGACCGTTCTCCCTTTTTTTATAAGGATTGATGGACAATTCCTAAGTTTTTTTCTTCTTATTTTTTTCAAGCTCTTTTTTGAAAATATAACCCCCTTTGCCGTCCTCGTCAACTATTATATGGTCTCCTTCTTTAAATTCACCTTCAAGAATTTTAAGTGCCAACGGATTTTGGATATCCTGCTGTATGACTCTTTTCAATGGCCTCGCTCCATAAACCGGATCATATCCTTTCTCTGCTAATATTTGCTTTGCGCCTTTTCGAATCTCAATTTCGATCTTTTTATCACTCAACCTTTTCCGCAGTTCATTTATTTGAATGTCAAGTATATCCATGATCACCTCCTTGGAAAGCGGTTTAAAAATAATAACCTCATCCAGCCGGTTTAAAAATTCAGGCCGGAAATGCTTTTCCAGTATCTTCTTTGTTTCTTTTTCCATTTCATCAAAATCCTGGCTGAGCTCTTTTATGATCTGACTGCCTAAGTTGGATGTCATGATAATGGTAGTATTCTTAAAATCTACAGTGCGGCCTTTTCCATCAGTTAACCTTCCTTCATCCAGTATCTGGAGCAAAATATTAAAAACATCCGGATGGGCTTTTTCGATCTCATCCAGCAGAATGATTGAATAAGGCCTCCGTTTGATAGCTTCGGTCAACTGTCCACCTTCTTCATATCCAACATATCCCGGAGGAGCACCAATAAGCCGGGAAACCGTATGTTTTTCCATATATTCAGACATATCCAACCGAACCATAGCTTTTATATCATCGAAGAGAAAAAATGCCAGGGACCTGGCCAATTCGGTTTTGCCCACACCCGTAGGCCCGAGAAACATAAAAGATCCAAGAGGACGAGTTGCATCTTGAATACCCGCTTTAGCCCTGCGGATTGTATTAGAAACAGCACGTAAAGCATGATCCTGGCCTACGACTCTTTTTTTTAGCTCTTCTTCCATTTTTATGAGCTTTTCGACTTCACCCTGAAGCATTCTTGATACAGGAATCCCGGTCCACTTGGAAACAATCACAGCCACATCTTCCTCATCGACCTCTTCCTTGAGCAGTTTCTCATTTTTCTGTATCTCCGATAATTTAGCGGATACTTTTTCTATTTCCTTTTGTTTTTCTACCAGCTGTCCGTATCTTATCTGAGCAACCCTTTCCAGATTTCCACTCCGTTCAGCAGTCTGCTCCTCAACCTTTAAAGCATCCACCTCCTCTTTTAACCGGTTCATAGCTGCAATGAGCTCCTTCTCTCTTTCCCAGCGGACTTTTAAAGCACCGCTTTCTTCTTTAAGCTGAGCCAGTTCTTTGTTTAATTTCTCCAGTTTTTCCTTAACGCTCTTCTCCTTTTCTTTTTTCAAGGCCTGTTTTTCGATCTCAAGCTGAATAATCCGTCTTTCCAGCTCATCGATCTCCTGCGGCATGCTGTCTATCTCGATCCGAATTCGGGAAGCAGCTTCATCAACCAAATCAATGGCCTTATCCGGCAAGAATCTATCTGCAATATATCTATTGGATAAGGTTGCCGCTGCAACCAGAGCAGAATCTTTTATGTCCACCCCATGATGAACTTCATATTTTTCTTTCAAGCCTCTCAAGATAGATATAGTTTCTTCAACTGAAGGCTCTCCTACATATACCTGTTGAAATCTTCTTTCAAGGGCAGGGTCCTTCTCAATGTGTTTTTTATACTCATTCAGAGTGGTTGCTCCCACACACCGCAGCTCTCCCCTTGCCAGGGGAGGCTTCAACATATTCGAAGCGTCCACGGCTCCCTCTGCGGCACCAGCGCCTATAATGGTATGCAATTCATCAATAAAAAGGATGATCTCTCCTTCTGACTCTTTTATTTCCTTTAACACCGCTTTTAATCTGTCTTCGAATTCTCCTCGATATTTGGCTCCGGCGATTAATGAGCCGATATCCAAAGAGATCAACCTTTTGTCTAACAGAGTCCTCGGAACATCTCCATTCGCTATCCGTTGGGCCAAACCTTCCACGACTGCGGTCTTCCCTACCCCGGCTTCACCGATCAGAACAGGATTATTCTTAGTGCGCCGGGAAAGAACTTGAATCACCCGTCGGATCTCATCTTCCCGACCGATCACCGGATCCAGTTTGCCTTCCTTTGCCTGAGCAACCAAGTCCCGGGCATATTTCTCTAGTACCTGGTATTTTCCTTCGGGCTGAGGATCGGTGATTCTTTGACTGCCTCTGATCATAGCCAGGGCTTTTAAAATAATATCCTCATTCACTCCGTTCTCTCTCAAAATACGGGCAGCCTCATTTTTACTTTCTATTAGTAAAGCCAATAATATATGCTCAGTGGAAATGTATTCATCCTTAAGCTTATCTGCCTCTTTCTTTGCTGTTTTGATTATGCCGTTCATGTCGGGTGATAAATACACTCCCTCGGCACTTTCAACCCTGGGTAATTTGTCCAATGCCATTTCCAGTTCAGATCTCACTTTATCCTTACTAACACCTATCTTGGTTAGTATAGAAGCAACTATATTCTCCTTTTGCTCTAAAAAAGCCCAGAGAAGATGCTCTGGTTTGACTTCTTGGTGACCTAATTCTTCCGCCTTGCTTTGAGCAAGTTGAAAAGCCTCTTGAGACATTACTGTAAAATTATCCCATTTCATCTGATTACCTCACTTTTAGAATGTTAAGGAAATTAATATAACATAATAATCTTTCTACCGACAACATAATCGAAACTTACTCCTGGTTTTTCCTTGCTGGGGGAAAACCACATCATTCTGAGGGATTTATACATATCCTTTTCCGTCCTTCTGATTCTTGATTTATAAAAATGGGAGAACTCCTTTTATTATTTTTATTGACATGGATTAGAATAGAATGTTAAGAATAATTTTTTATCCTTATCTCTTGACAATTAATTAAAAAGTGTTATTTTTTCTCAAGGGAGTATCAAATGGAAGAAATGGAAATTTCAAGCTGGACAACATTGGATGTCTTAAAGGAAGCTGCCGAGGTGGTGGAAACCGTCGGCGATCTCCAATCAGGGCATTGGAAATCCATATTTTGTGTAATTGAAGATGACTATCTCGAACTCGGATACGTAGATACTGTTACTAACTTCCTAAGGAGATTCGAGGATAAAGATGAATTCGAGTTAGCGATAGAGCGGAGGCGCGAAGAAGGAGGAGAAACCCGGTTTGACGATGATGAAGAATTCGATGAAGATTTTGAAGAGGATTCCGACGAAGAGGATTATGATGACGACTCGGAAACGTTTTAAGGGTTTTTTTTATTCTTCCTAACCTAAGTATTTTTGGGAACTTTGATCCACAGAACATTAAACTCGGGAAAAGAAATTCTAATCTATTTTTTCTCTTTCAACCTGGCCTTAATAGAATCCAGTAAATTGAGAGCCTGAAGCGGCGTTAAGGCTGACAGATCTAAATTTAAGATCTCGCTCTTAAGCTGTTTTAAGAGTTCCATCTCACGATCTTCTTGAAACAGGAGAAACTGTGAATCTTCCTGTTTTGGGGCGCTTTTGTATGCGATCTTAGGCTTGCCTGAATCATCCAGTTCTTTTTTTTCAAGATTAAATAAAATCTCTTTTGCCCGGTCAATAACCGCCCTAGGAATACCCGCTAGTTTGGCCACATGAATTCCATAGCTTTGATCCGAAGGACCAGATACGATCTTACGTAAAAAGATTACATTTTCATCCTTTTCTTTAACGGAGACATGATAATTTTTTATTCGATCCATGGTTAAGGACAGCTCAGTCAATTCATGGTAATGAGTTGCAAAAAGGGTTTTAGGCCGGATGTCTTCTCTCTCATGTAAATATTCTGTAACGGCCCAAGCCAGACTTAATCCATCGAAAGTGCTGGTTCCCCGGCCAACTTCATCCAATAGGATCAAACTTTTTGAGGTTGCATTATTTAAAATATTGGCGGTTTCCAACATTTCAACCATGAAGGTCGACTGCCCTACACTCAAATAATCCATCGCACCGATGCGGGTAAATATTCTATCTACAATGCCTATTTCTGCTTGTTTAGCCGGCACAAAAGATCCCATTTGGGCAAGAATACATATCATGGCGACTTGTCTAAGATACGTAGACTTTCCTCCCATATTGGGGCCGGTTATTACTAATATCTGATCATCCCTGCGGTCAATATAAAGATCATTGGGAATAAAAGGTTCTTGATTCATTACTTCGATGACAGGATGACGTCCCTCAAGGATGTGGATACTGTCTCCATCCGTTACTTTGGGACGCAAATAATTACGCTGAGAAGCTAATTCTGCCAAGGAAAAAAGGGTGTCAATATGCGCAACAGCGGAAGCTATCTGCTGCAATCTTAAAGCCTCTGAAGATATCTTTTCTCTTATTTCCAAAAACAAATTATATTCAATTTCTTTTATTCTTTCCTCTGCGTTTAAAACCTTGTCTTCATATTCCTTTAATTCAGGAGTGATAAAACGTTCTGAATTAACCAGGGTTTGTTTTCTGATGTAATCCGAAGGCACCATAGGTAAATTCGGTTTGGTGACATCAATATAATACCCAAAAACTCTGTTATATCTTATTTTCAACGAGGAAATACCGGTCCGATCCCTTTCTTTTTTCTCCAGATCGGTAATTATAGTTTTGCCTGAACGGCTGATCGCTCTCAATTCGTCCAGCTTGGTATCATATCCGGATTTAATGATACCCCCTTCGGACAATAAATAAGCCGGTTCCTCTCGAATAGATCTCTCGATCAGATCCCTGATATCCTCGGCATTATCCCATTCGTTTCTGATCAGTTTAAGCGTCCGGCTGGAAAACTTAGAGAGTAATTTTTGAATATTGGGCAGCATTGCCAGAGACTTTTTTAATGAAATCAAATCCCGGGGATGGGCCACAGCCAGAGATATTTTTCCGGTCAGGCGTTCGAGATCCAAAATTCCTTTCAGGCACTCCCTGATATCATATCGCTCAATGGCATATCTGAGGATCTCCTCGATTGCATCCTGTCGGCTTCTGATTTTCTTAATATCCATAAGAGGATGCAGCAACCATGATCTGAGAAGCCTGCCTCCCATTGGAGTCACAGTAAAATCAATGATATCCAGCAACGCTCCTTTCTTTTTGCCGTCTCTTAGATTTACGATCAATTCCAGGTTTTTAATGGAAGATGCATCTAAAATCATGTAAGTGCTTGCCTGAACAAAAGAAAGAGAATGAATCAAAGGCGGGGTTTCTTTTCTCAGCTTCTTCAAATAAAAGAGAAGCGCTCCTGCGGTTGAAGCCGCCCATCTTTTTTCCGACAGTCCAAAACCTGCCAATGATTTCACCTGGAAATGATCCATAAGGATATTTTCCGCTTGAATAAAATCAAAGGCCCAATCCTCCAAAGGACTCTGTATAACCGCCGCCATCCCATTTTTATCCAATATTAGTTTGACGGTCTCTTTCTGACTTTCAGGAAAAATAATTTCTTTAGGTGCGATCTTGAATAATTCGTCTTCCAATTTATCCTTTTCATCTTTTCTGTGTTCAGATGTGATTATGTGGCCTGAAGCAATA
>CAZLBV010000227.1:0-15488 GCA_964557845.1 uncultured Eubacteriales bacterium
ATACAAGATACCCTGATTGAAGATGTATGAGTAATACCTCGAAATCAGGGTGGTGCAGTATTTGTGCTGAGATTGGCCTGCCCAACGATTAAACGAAACTGCCTGGATTATTTAAGCGCCCCTAATCTTAAGTGTGGAATTTTAACTACAATCTCCCGAATACTATAAATAAATTGTCTGGATTATTAGCGCGTCGAGATTGGTGCATCAACAAGGCGCCGGCAGGTGAAGCTGTATAAATAATACCGCGAACCTGCCAAGCCGAAGCTGATGTGCCAAGATCGGGTCGCCCAACGATCAAACGAAACTGCATGGATCATTAGCGGACCAAGATTAGTGCAAATACAAGATACCCTGATTGAAGATGTATGAGTAATACCTCGAAATCAGGGTGGTGCAGTATTTGTGCTGAGATTGGTTCGCCTGAAAGGTAAAATAGGCCGGTAAAAAATTAAAATTGCAGTATAAACCTTCGCATATATCATCTTGTTAATAATAATCATGATACATAAGGGAATTATAATTATTTTGGCCGGCCTATTTTACTAATGATCCATAATTTTATTTGGGTTTGATGGGTATGTATATCTGAACCATCGATGCTTCTTCCCCCTGTGGGGGATACTTCTCAAAGAATGGAACCGCTGTGTTGAGGATAAAAGGGGCCCTTGGCAACCATTCCGCAAAAGCATACCGGTAGGTTTCCCCTATTTCTGCTAAAGGGCACTCAAAAACAGCGTAACGTGCTTTGGGCACTTCGCGCTTTTCAAGGTTTTCAGGGACAATGGTAGGATCACTGACAGCCATTCCAGCAATATAATCAACACCAATTCCTTCACGCGCAGAAAAACTGACCCCATAATATGCTTTATCTACACTGAGTCCTTTGATGCGGGGATGAATGGTCTCAAACTCCTTCCAGATGGCACCATATCTGTCCTCATTGTCCTCTTCAGGTTTTATTCGGTTAAGAATTCCTGCAACAATAAAGGAATCCTCCTCGACAATCTTCGGCTCCATTGTGTTTCTCCGCTTCAAATTATAGGTAAAAACGAATAAATTACAATAGATATATAATCATTGACTTATTAATTTTCAAGAGCTATTAATCTCTATTATAGGCTTTGTGAGCCTGGATATTTATGGCTGATACAGCAGGATCATGATTTTTTAAAATAATCCAGGTATAAAACTCAGGAGAGAAAGATATGAACAAATTGTTAAAGTGGTTTCTTCTTCTTGCCTTTTTATTTACCCCTACTTGGGCCCAGGAGGAAAGGAAAGACCAAAACATAACCACGGGTTCGCTTTTTGAAGAAATGATCGATCTGGTGAAACTGGCCAGCTACCCAGACCCCTATTATCGCATGAAGCAGTATTCCTCCTATGATCACCGCAGCCAAAATCCCGGTGGGCCGGATTGGTTTGCCAACTCAGATGGATTTGGTGGCGAACCGATACCTAATTTTGAAGCAGTATTAAGAGAACCAGATGAGACAGGAGAAGGCGAATACTTGATCGCGAATATTGAGGGGCCAGGAACCATTGTCAGATTATGGACCGCGGCTATTTCCGGAAGAATACGGATGTATCTTGATAACTCAGAGACCCCCCTATTCGATGGTAATGCCAATGATTTTTTTCACAGACCATATGATCATTTTCTTCAGATCGGCAGCATAAACAGGGAAAGGTTTCAAAAAACCGTTTACCAGCGTGATGCCTCCTATGCCCCGATACCATTTGCCCAACATCTGCGGGTCGTGTGGACCGGCAAGATCAAAGATATCCACTTCTATCAGATGCAGGTCCGCCTTTATCCTTCTGGGACTAAGATTGTTTCCTTCACACCTGAAGATATAGCCACCTATAAGGAAGTAATAGATAGAATCACTTTGGTCCTTTTCGATCCTGACACCCACCTGAATTTTAAGTCGATACAAGCAGAACGTCCATTTGCCGGCACTCTTCATCAAGGCCAGAAAAGAGAAGTCCTCCGCTTGAGCTGGCCTGGAGCATTGGAAAAGTTAACCCTGCGCATTCAAGCTGAAAACATGGATCTGGCTCTCAGGCAGACAATTCTTCATATCATCTGCGATGGCCATCCATGGGGACAGGTACAGGCTCCGGTGGGAGATTTTTTTGGGGCTGCACCGGGGATCAATCCATACCAATCCCTTCCCTTTACAGTTCAATCAGACGGAACCATGATCTGCCGGTTTGTGATGCCCTTCGAAAAATCAGTGTCTGTTCGTTTAGAAAACTTGGGACGTCAGACGGTTGCTATCGAAGGATCGGTACTGCCTATGGTTTTTTCTTGGGAGGAAAATTCCATGCACTTCCGTGCCCGTTGGCGGGTAGGACATAATATCACGGCTTCCAACCGGGAAGTTCAGGACATACCCTTCCTGATCGCTCACAGTCAGGGAGTCTATGTTGGCTCTGTTTCCTTTCTGCTTAATCCTAATCCTATCCCGACTCCCTATGGCAACTGGTGGGGAGAAGGGGATGAGAAGGTGTTTGTCGATAATGATACTCTTCCCTCTCTTTTCGGAACCGGCTCAGAGGATTACTATAATTACTCCTGGTCATCTCCGGATATATTCTTTTGCCCTTACTGCGGCCAGCCTCGAAATGATGGCCCCGGGAACAGGGGCTTTGTCACCAATTTCCGCTGGCACATTCTGGACAGCATTCCCTTTCAAGAAAATATACGCTTTTATCTGGAACTTTTCAGCCATGAACGGACTCCCGGACTTTCCTATGCACGTATCGGATATCATTATTCCCGGCCGGATTGTACTGATGACCATCTGCCCATCATGCCGGAAGATGTAAGAGCTTTGGAACTTCCCGTGGGATGGCAGCCTGCAGCCAGAATGGGGGCCAGAAACTCAAAGTTCTTACCTGCGGAAAGCATACTCATTGACACAGCTAACACAAGAATTGCAAACGGCAGCCTCTGGGCAGGAGGAAAACTGCTGGTGTGGGAACCCAGGAATCCTATGGATCGCAAAGACTTTACCTTCGATGTAGATTCTCCCGGAGAAAAACGGATCTACCTAACCGCTGCACTTACCCCAAGATCAGGAATATTGTCGGTTTATTTGGATGGGCAGCCTCTTCTGACTTCAGATGACTCCGCAACTATCGATCTTTACCGGCCTTTCCGCACGCTTCTGCGAAATTTCTCCTTTAAACCGGTTGAATTGACGGAAGGACAGCATACCCTGGCACTGGAGTATAAAAGTGCTCCCCAAAGGGCAGGGCTTCCTGAGATCGGGATCGACTTCATTTGGATCCAGGATATTCAAAGGTAAACAAATTGAGAGAGCATTTCGAATCATACTCTTGAATTTTCTGAATAAATGAGCAGGATCATCCCCGCCTAAAGTTGATTCGCCGCACAGAACAGCTCAGATGTCCTGCAATCACAACAATGGCAGCTCCGACAGCGGTGTACCAAGGCCAGGCTAGATTGATCCCTTCTCCCGGAAGTATGTTCTGAACAGGACCTTTCACCATAAAAAGAAGCGCGATCAGACCGGCATAAAAACCAGTGGCAGCATCCAGCCGCTCTATCTTTCTGAAAAGCATTCCCAGAATAAAAACACCCAGCAATCCTCCATAGGTATAGGAAGCGATCCCCAATCCCAACTCAACCACAGCTGGCCGGCCTTCTCCGGCTTTTAACTGTAAGGCCACAAATAGAAACGCGGAACCTGTGAGGATCACTCCCCAAACAAGGGTTATGATCCTGGAAATCTTCAAGTCTTTATCCGGCGAATTGTTCCTGCCCCAGTAAGGTTTATATAGATCCATGGTAGTGGCAGAGGCCAGTGAGTTTAGAGAGGAAGAAAGAGTACTCATGGCGGCTGCCAGGATCGCAGCAATGATCAATCCTGAGGCCCCAGCCGGAATCTCCTCCACAATAAATTTTGCAAAGATCTCATCTGCCGTAGCCAAACCTAATTCTGAGGGAGAGGCTCCATTATAAAAAACAAACAGAAGAAGTCCGATCAACAGAAACAGAGCGAACTGAAAGAACACTGCTATCCCGCTGCCAATGAGGGCTTTTTGGCTGGAACGAAGATTTCTCGTAGCCAACAGCCTTTGTACAATTAGCTGGTCAGTACCATGGGATGCCAATGAAAAAACCCCTCCGCCTATAACCGCGGTTAAGAAAATATAGGGTTGCGCGATAAAATCTCTGAAACTCAGATTAAATCCAAGATCGATCAATCTGAGCTTTCCAAGGGAAAAAACTTCAGCCATTGAACCGGACAGCCCTCCGGACACACGGGACAAAATGAGACCGGCTGAAAGAAGAGCTCCTCCCACATATACACACATCTGCACCATATCCATCCAAACCACTGCTCTTATCCCTCCCATGAAGGTATAAAGCAGAGTCACAGCTGAGATCAGGGTAATTGCAATCAGATAGATCTGAACGTCAGAGAGTCTGATCCCGGCCAGACGCAGAATAATAGCAATGGGTATCGCTGAGGCAAAAAGTCTGACTCCATCTGCCAGTAAGCGCGTGACCATAAAGGTTGTGCTGGTCAAATTCCGCATACCGGCGCCGAATCTTTTTCCCAGAAACTGGTAAGCTGTAACCAGGTCCCCTTGATAATACTTGGGGAGAAAAAACAGGGCAGCCACTGTTCGGCCCACGATATAGCCGAAGGTGATCTGCAAAAAAGTCAGATTCCCTCCATAGGCTACAGCCGGAATACTGATAAAAGTCAGAGTGCTGGTCTCAGTCGCAACCACAGAGAACAATACGGCCCACCAGGGTATGCGGCGTCCTCCCAAGAAATAATCTGAAACAGAACGCTGTTTTCCAGATAAAATCAGTCCTAAAGCTGTGACCCCGGCCAAATAGACGATCACTACAATATAATCTATTAACCCGAATCCCATCTCTGCATCCTCAAAACAACAGCATCCTCGTTTGGAATAAAACCTATGGTAAAAAGGATCATAATTTTTTCAAATAATTTTCTAGCCCGGGATCCTGCGCCAGGACCAAGGACTGTTCCAGCTTAACATATTGATTCTTTTTTAAGCTTTCCAGAATTCTGATAATCGACATGTCGACTTCACTGATCTGCGTCTCCCGATCAGCAAAAAAATTCATAATATCAAAAAGGACCGCATTGGATTCTCCATAGCTCACAGGCCGCCTGCTTCCGTAGCAAGACAACCATTCCTGCTGCAGCAAGGTATAATTCACATGACTCATGATAAGATGGGTTGCCCTGCCTATCAGTTTAAGATTACTGGGAACTACATTGGTCATGGTGTTTCCCACTATCCGGCCCAGTTTGGCCATAACCGCCGTTGAATGGGCATTCAGCAAAATTTTGACAGCAATCTGTTGGTTAAGACCAAGTGGATCCGGAGATTCCGGCAATCGTATCGGAACAATCACATCATTATCAGGATCTAATCCCGCCCGGAAAGCCAAGCTTAATATTTTTTCTTCTTGATCGCTGCCGATATAGATCAATCCTATCCTTGCATCCTGTTTCTTAAACAATTCGATGAACCTGCCAAATGAAGAACCAGGTTCTGTCAAATAATCGATCTCGCGATCCAAGCATACCAAAACACCCAGGTCTCCTTTTTCCGGTCCCCGCCTCTTGACATTGGCCTCAGAGAAGGAAAAATCATACAGTTCCTGCTGAGAACTCCCCGCTTGTTTTAGACTCCGGATGGCCGCCTCTTTTAAATAGGGATCCTCTATCCGCTCTTTAAAATAAGGTAGATAAAACTGTTTTTGCATTCCCCGAAATTCCCTACCCAGCAGGTTTCTCCAAGCAGTGAGATGATCCTTCCCTTCGGTCCATACCTGCAGCCAGCTTTTTCGTTCTCTGTCCTTAACCGTATCCAGAGGAAAGAGGTGAAAAGTGGGGCTTCTCTCGGTACAGTCAACAAATACAGCAGCCAGCGCTTTTCGGGCAAAATAAGTTGTAAAACCGCTGCCTGCATATGTCTCAGCTTCCAAATCGGTAAGACGAGCGATTTTATGCGTTGATGCATGGAGAATTGAATTGATCTCCTTTAGTTCCAACAGCCTTAACCATATCTGCCGCTCGGGGTCGAATCCTAAACCGATCAGATCATCTCTAGTTAGATAACTGCGCAAAAATTCACATAAAGCCTTTTCAAGAACAGCTCCCATGAAAAATGTTTCAGAAGTCGCCGCCTGCATCCTGGTCGACCCTGCTAGTGCTTGGGGCCCTGTGGTTAGATTCAGCTTAGTTATTCCATCATGATCCAACACACAGCGGCTTCGGTAGAAGGGACGGATCAGTTCTTCTGGATTATTGAATATAAAAAAGATGTTATCAGAAGAAGCGGAAATGTCATCTGCTTTTGTTTTCGGGTAAAGATCCGCCGCAGCCAGGACAGCGCCGATCACTGATGAAGTTTCACCTCCTTCAGTAATACAAAAAACAACATCACCTTTTTTGATCCTATGATCTTTCAGCTGAAGTTCTCCCACCAGCCGAAGATCCTCAAGGCCTTCCAGGGAGCTGATCAGAGCCCTGTCCCCTCCTGTCATCTCACCGGTTAACTTATTTTCAATATCTTTATGAACACCGGATCTAACCTTTGCCCACTGTTTGCTCTTTCTCAATCTTCTCCAAAAGGGCCTCCATACTGAGCTCTCCATTTGTTTGGCTAAACGGCCGGTCGATCCACAGCCATAAATAAATATTTGTCTTTTATCCATAAGCGCCTGTTGGACCGCAAAAACAGGCTTTTTTATTTGATCAGGATCCTCAGCTATTTTATTAAACTTACGGACAATGTCCTTATCTACTGATAGAATCTGTTTTAATCCCTTTTCGATGTCCGCTTTTACGACATAACTAAGATCCCACGTTCTTGGATGCCTCTGTTCAGTTAAGAGCGTGTGAAGCTGAAATTGCTGTTTTTTTTCAACATAATCCCAAGATTCAGGTGATGGTTTGATCTTAAGGAGAGTGAGTATTGATTCCATTTCTTTCATTAAGATGTCCTTCCATTATGCCGTTTTTATCCAAAAAAATCTTCTTTTTTCTGCTTAAGTTTTTCTTTCTTTTATTGACAAATTCAATATAATATTCATTATATAATGAACTTAAACCATTCAGGGATTGCAACCAGCATAGCGATATCCCTGGATCTGAACAGTCGGTAGAGAAATCCGGACTGTTCATTTTTTCATATGTTAAATTAGATTAATCCGCTTATTCAAAAAAAACAAAAAGAATTCATCGAAAATTTTTCCGACGCTGTTGTCCTCCAGTATGAAGGGAAAATAATTTGGGTGAATTCAGCTTTCTCCCGTCTTTTGGGCAAAAATCCGTCTGAATTTCAAGGGTCAGATTTCCTTGATCTTTTTCCTGCAGATCAAAAAGAAATAATCAAGAAAAAATATGTAGATGATATAAAAAAAATAAAATCCACAAATGTCCATGAGTTCAATCTCTTGGCTGCCGAAAAAGTCCTTCTGCCGATCGAAATGATCGCCATCCTATCTGAATTCGGAGACAGCCCTTCAGTCATATGCATGATCCGCGATATTTCCATCCGTAAAAAAATGGAAGAAGCATTGAAACAAAGCGAAAACCTTTACCGTACTTTAGTGGAGACACTCCAGGATGGTCTATCGATTATGGATCTTGAAGGAAAAATACTCTTTTGCAACCAAAAAAAAGCTGTAATGTTCGGGTATAATGCCCCCGAAGATCTCAAAGGAAAAAATGGTTTTGATTTAATCGTACCGGAAGAACGCAGTCGGGCAGCCAACCTTATCCAGCAAATCTTCAGTCAGGGAATTGTAAAAAACCAGGAGTTCACAGTGATCAGGAAGGATGGGAGCCGCTTTTCAGCTGAATTCAGCGCATCACTGCTTCGAGATGATAACGGCCGCCCAATTCAGGTCGTTGACATCATGAGGGATATAACGGACCGGAAAAAAGATGAACAAGCCATAAGGGAAAACGAAAAAAGATATCGGGAATCAATAGAAAACTCTCCCAATCCAATTTTTGCTATCAATAAAAAAGGAATCATCGAGATCTGGAACGCAGCCTGTGAGGACATTTTCCAGTATAAAAAGAATCAAATAATCGGCCAAGCCCATCACAAACGTCTATGGGAGCCCAAGGAATTCCGGTCTATCCAATCAAAAATAAAACGGATTTGGAACGGGGAAATAATCAACAATGAAGAACTGTCATTTATATGCAAAAACAGAGACCTTAGGTATACTGTTTCGAGACTCTATCCTCTCCATGACCAGGACGACCAAGTTCAGTTATGCGTTTTTGCAAATACCGATATTACAGAAAGAAAGAAGATGGAAGAAGACCTGCGCGCTGAGTACTCCTTTCGTGCCGGAATCATCGACAGAGCAGCTGAAGGGCTGTGCGTGTGCCATGAAATAAAGGATTTTCCATATATCAATTTCACAGTCTGGAATGACCGCATGACAGAAATAACCGGATATTCAATGGAAGAGATAAACCTCCTGGGCTGGTACCAGACTATATATCCTGATCCTGAAATTCAGGAACGTGCTATAGAAAGAATGGACCGCATGAGAAAGGGCGATGACATTCGGGGGGAAGAATGGGAGATCGACTGCGCTGATGGACAAAAGCGAATCATAACCATATCTACATCTCTCCTCACCAGCCGCGACGGTAAAAATCACGTCTTAGCACTAATGCATGATATAACAGAGCGCCGCCGGGCTGAAGAACAAATGAAAGCCTCTCTGAAAGAAAAAGAGGTCCTTCTGCAGGAGATCCATCATCGGGTAAAGAACAACATGCAGATCATATCTTCTCTGCTTAATCTTCAGTCAAGCTCTTTAAAAGATAAAAAAGTGGCTGAACTTTTCACAGAGAGCCGGAACCGGATCCGTTCCATGGCACTGATACATGAAAAACTATATCAATCCCAAAACCTGGCCCAGATCAATTTTGGGGAATACATCCAAACTTTGACCACGCATCTTTTCCACACTTACAAAGTTAATCCTTCCAGCGTGTCATTAAAAACCGAATTACAAGATATTTGTCTTGACATTAACATGGCCATACCCTGCAGCCTGATAATCAATGAGTTGGTATCCAACTCGTTGAGACATGCTTTCCCAAAGCAAAAAAAAGGAGAGATCCTGATAAAACTCGAAGAAAATGAAAAGGAGAAAAAAATTTTGACTATCAGTGATAATGGGATCGAATTCTAATCATATATATATATATACTTCTAAAGTAACTAGAATTTACTGATTAACAGAAGAAAATCACTTTCCATATTCTATGGGATCAGGGATTAAAATTTTGATATAGCTCTTCTCCTTGAGTTTTTTTAAGTATTCCTCCAGCTTGACATGACGCTGCTCATTGTAAATCTTTTCCTGGATCTCATCCCTGACCTCATCAAATGATCTGATCCGGCTTTCCTGCCTTTTTTCCAATTTCAGCAGAATCCAGATCTCACGCAGATTAAGCCACGGAGTTGTTTCTCCCTCCTGGATCTTGGATACCGCCTCCCAGAGACTTCCTTCCAGTTCTCCCTGTTTGAAGCTTCCCATATCGCCGCCTTCTTCTTTTCCCGGGCCTTCGGACAATTCGGAAGCCAAGGCCGAAAAATCCTCTCCATTATTGAGTCTACTGATTATAGTTTGCTTTTTTGCCTCAACTTCCTCATCGGTTTTCCCTTGCGGATCGATGTATATGGTTTTTAAAGTAACTTCTTCCGGTTCCCTGAATTCTTCCTGGTTGGCATTGTAATATTCAATGATCTGAGAGTCATCGATCGCGATACTGCTGCCCACTTCTTTATAGATGATGTTCTGCTTTAAAATATTCTCTTCATAACGTTCTCTCCAAACATCAAAATCAATCCCCTGCTGCCGCATCACCCGCCTCAACTGCTCATCTGAACTGATATTATTTTCTTCTTTTATTTTATCAATAGCCATTCTAAGCTGTTCGGAAGGATTCAGGTCCTCTCTCCTCGCTTCTTGGAGCAAGAGCCTGTCAGTGATCATGTTCTCTAATATCATGTCTTTCATGGCATTATACTGCCTTTCGAATTCTTCTCCTTCGAACTGGCTGCGCAGTATTTGGACAAATTCATCATGCTCTCTTTTAAACTCGGAAAGGGAAATGATCTCATCGTTAACGATCGCTACAATGGCCTCCACCACCTCCTGACCAAACAAGCAGATAGAGCTCATCATTAAAATAGCGAATAACCCAAATTTTTTCTTTTTATTCATCTTGAATCCTTTGATAGGGAAAAGTCAGATTTCTCGGATGCATGCTCCAGTCTAATCGAGCTTTTAATTCGATAAGATGATTGGATACAAAATTTTTGATCTTCTTATCCAGGATCTTTATCCTGATCTCGGAAGAGACCTCCTCCAAAGCGACTAATTCTGGACCGAATTTCTCATCCAATCTGAAAACATGATATCCGTAGGATGATTCAAATACACGGCTGATCTCACCCTCTTTTAATGAAAAAACCACTTTCTCCATTTCATAGGGAAGTTGGCCCATGGAAAAAATCCCCATTTCTCCGCCTTTGATAGCCTCCACTCCGATAGAATCTTTCCTGGCGGTAAGACGAAAAAATTCCTCATTCTCATTTTTTACAGCATTCAGAATCTCGATGGCTTTATCTTCTGATTTTGCCAAGATCTGACTCAGCTTTATTCTCTCAGGCTTTAAAAAATCTCTTTTATTAAGTTGGTAATACTCCTGTATTTCTTCCTCAGACACATCAAAATCTTTAACCAGTTCGACTATGTATTTTTCTATGATCAATTCTTCATATAAATACTGAGACATAGTCATTTGATCATCCAATAGATCATTATTCTCCGATGGAAGAGAGGCTCGAGTCAGTCTCGCAAGATAATCTTTTTCTTCTTCCTTGGATAATGAAATCTGCTGCGTTTTCGCTGCTTCTAATAAGAATTTTTCATCGATAAAATCATCGAAAAGCCGGCTTAACGACTCTACCGGAAGAGATCTGAAATCATCTCCCGCAATCTTTATCAGGTATTTCTCAAAATCGGAATTTGCATAATCAGATTGTCCGATCATAAGTATGACCTCACTTTTTTTTGCAGGATCGCTCAGATCATATTCGATCTCAACCGGTTCAGGCTCTTTTTGCTTGCAGCCATAAAAAATTAAAGAGAATAAGGTTAAAAATATCACACATCCCAGAAATGTTTTTAATCTCTTACTATTCATTTTTTTAATTTTAATCGGTATATTATATTATATTAAAGATAACTCATTCAAGGCAGTTATCGTTTCATGCATGATTTCCTCATCTGATCCGGCTTTTATCCTCAGGCTCATTATTCCCTGGGGAGTTAATGAACCTCTATATCTTCGTAAAAAATCCGAAAGCACAGTCAAATCAACAGAAAAAGAGGGTAAAAATTTAAAGACAAGCTTGTCTCCGATCCTATCCAGGGTCTTGATCTTGTTTCGCTGCGTTAAAAACTTAACGATTCCATACATAAATAAAACCTTCATTTCATTTGGAAGGGGGCCGTAACGGTCAGTAACTTCTTCTCTAATTTTATCTATTTCGTCTAATGAATCAATAGAAGATATCCGTTTGTAGAGATTGAGCCTTAAATTGACTTGGGGAAGGTAGTCTTCAGGAATCCTGATCTCCACTCTTAAATTGATCTCACTTTTAACCTCAGGTTCCTTCTCGCCTTTCAATTCTCTTACGGAATTATCCAACAGATGCATATAATAATCGAAGCCTACAGCTTCCATATAACCGTGCTGCCGGGCTCCCAGGAAATTTCCCGCTCCCCTGATTTCAAGATCTTTGGCAGCCAGCCTAAATCCCGAGCCTAAGGCCGTAAACTCCTGCAGGGCTTTTAATCTTTCCTTGGCAAGCGGTGTTAATTCGGAATAAGGAGGGACCAGAAAATAAGCAAAAGCCTGCCGGGAAGAACGCCCCACCCTGCCCCGGAGCTGATAAAGCTGTGCCAGACCGAAATGGTCGGCGCGATTGACGATCAGAGTATTGACCAGAGGAATATCGATACCATTCTCTATGATGGTGGTAGAGACCAGCACATTATATTTTTGCTGGATAAAATCGATCATTCTTTTTTCCAAGTGGCTGCTTGACATTTGACCATGAACAGCCACTGCCTTAGCTTCAGGTACCAATTTTTCGATCATCGCCACCATGCTGTCGATGTCATCGATCCGGTTGTGTATGAAATATACCTGGCCGCCCCGGTTAATCTCCTTTTTAATAGCAGAGCTTATCAGGCCTCGCCGAAAGGGAGATACCACGGTATGAATTGCCAATCGGTCTTTGGGAGGGGTCTCGATCAAACTAATGTCTCTTAATCCGCTAAGTGCCATGTTAAGAGTTCTGGGAATAGGGGTTGCTGTCAAGGTCAACACATCGATCGAGGTCTTGATTTGCTTTATTTTCTCTTTATGCCCCACGCCAAACCGCTGTTCTTCGTCAATGATCAAAAGTCCTAGATCATGAAATTCAATATCGTGGGATAAAAGCCGATGGGTCCCGATCACAATATCGATCTGGCCCTGATTAAGTGCTTCAACTATTTTTTTCTGCTGGGCCTTGGATTGGAGGCGGGACAAACCTTCGACATTAATGGGGAATAGGGCCATACGGCTGCGGAAAGTCTTAAGGTGCTGACTGGCCAGCACAGTAGTGGGGCAGAGGATGGCTACCTGTTTTCCATCCATTATGGCTTTAAAGGCTGCCCTCATCGCTACCTCAGTTTTACCATAACCCACATCACCACAGAGAAGACGGTCCATGGGAGATTTTGATTCCATGTCATTGGAAATATCTGCGGCTGCCTGAAGCTGATCATCGGTTTCTTCATATTCAAAGGTATTGTCAAAATCTTCCTGCCAGCTCCCCCCCTGGCTGAAACCATATCCTTCCGCCGCTTTTCGCTCCGCATATAGCATAAGCAGCTCTTTGGCCAGTTTCTGAATAGCTTTTTTGGTATTTTCTTTTGTTCTCTCCCAAGTCGGGGTGCCCAGTTTATTCAGAACCGGCACTTTTGATTCTAAAGTCGAGTATTTCTGAACCAGATTGAGGTCTTCCACCGGAACATAAAGCCTGTCCTCATCCTGATACTTGATCTCGATAAACTCATGAGATTTCCCATCCACAGGCATTTTCACCAAACCCTGAAATATTCCGATCCCATAATCAGTATGGACCACAAAATCTCCGCTTTTTAAATCCTGAAATTGGGAAACAAAGGGCTTTACCCTCCGCCGGCTGACCAGAACTTTTTCTTCAGTAAAAATATCCCTTTCAGAGAAAAATTGAATTTTCTGGGGTGGAAAAGCAAAGCCGTTTTCCAGTCCGCCCAAAAACAATCTGACATCTTCTCCTCTAAAATTTTCTAAAGGGTCATTCGATTGGATATAAGGTATTTGATGCTGGGATAACAAGGATGAGAGCTTTTGCCTTACGCCATCTTTATGAAAAAATATGGAAATCCTTTCCCGTTCATTAACGGCTTTTTTAATGTACTGTATAAAAAAGGGGATTTTATTCTCAAAAAAAGGAATTGATTGAAAGGGAAAATAGAAATACTGCTTTCTCTGGGATACATCTATTTCATTTAATCGGAGGCCTATTTTTTCTATTTGATTGAAATCTTCCAGAGAAAATAATTCTGTAGGAGGAAGAGAAAATTTCCTTTGGGACTTTAGTTCCTGGTATTGATTTAAATATTCTTTTATATTCTCAGCCCAGTTTTCAATCAAAGAATCAAAATCATCGATAACAAACAAATAGTCTTTTAGAAAACTGAGGGGTGAAACAAAATAGGAATTGACAAGAATAGATTCAAAATAAAACGAGGGAAAATAATCCCCGTTCTTCAAGCATTCTCTTTTCTCCTGGATATCTCTGCGGCAGCACTCGACTCCTTTTTTTGCAGCTGCCTGCCACCATTTATCTTGAAAGACCGAAGAGGTTGGAAATTCCCTCAGTGAAGGAAGTACAATCCTGTCTATTCTTTTTACCGATTTTTGGGTAGCGGGATCGAATTCGCGGGCAGAAGCAACCAAGTCACCGCGGAACTCAAGCCGCACAGGAAGATCACACCATGGAGAAAAGAAATCAACAATTCCGCCTCTCCAGGCATACTCACCAGGAGTATTGACAATATCCTCTCTGTCATATCCAAATTCATCAAGTTTACCTAAGAGCTTATCCCTCTCATAATCTGAGTTTACCCCAAGTTCGATGAATAATTCCCCCAAATGTTCGGATTTCAGCACCGGTTTGAGCAGCCCAAAAAGATCGGTAATAATAATATCTGGAAGGGAAAACTGGGTCTCATACAAAAATCTCATGCGGGAAGACCTTGCTTCCAAGGAAGGTAAGACATCATAATAAGGACTTTCCGCTAACTGAGGAAATACACAAACCTTTGCAGACGGGGCTAGCAAGGCAAGATAAAAATTGATCTGATTTTCAAAGGGAAACAACGTGGTGGGCGAATGCCGGATAAAAACAATTTTTCTTCCGGATTGTTTAAACAGCGAAGCCAGAAAATAAGGTTTGGCCGATTCGATGATCCGGGCCACAGAGAGTCCGGCCTTGTTCTTTTGAATAGATCGGACGAGGGTCTGAAATTCTCTGGTCTCGCTTAAAAAATTTAAACTCATTTAATTATTATAAAGAGATTGGCGTATATTGGCTACAATCTGTTTTTAATGAGCTGCTTCAATTTTTATATTCTCTGTGATATAGATAAAAAAGGTGAAGGACTCATCGATATCTTAAAAATCGGATTCATTATGAAAGATAATGAAAAATCAAATAAAAGTCACAAAATAAATGATGCACACGTAATTTTCCACTGCGGGTACAAGGGAAGGGAAATCCCACGAAAACTGATCTTTAAGGGAGATGAATATCTCATAGAAAATGTAATATCCAGCCAGCGTGTCCAAATATCCGGAACAGGAAAGATAATAGAAAAATTTTTATGTCTCATTGAAGGAAAAGAGGTCTGGATCTCTATCGGTGATAGCGGCAAGGTGGATGTTAAATTTACATAATCACAGCCATCATCATTTTCTTTAATTTTTCCAACATTTTTTTTGAATTTCGATAATTCGAAAATCTGAATTTGTTTAGGATTCCGAATAACTTGAGGGGGGTGTCATGAGGACAGGGAGCGGTTTTTCCTCACTGGGGTAAAAACCACGTCTTTCTGAGGAATTTATACAAGTACGTTCCGTCCGCCTGCTTCGGCCCTCAAAAAAAGAGGAACTTTTAATTATACTTGCATTGTGGTACTTATATGCATATAATAGGAATGCTGATAAAAAATGTCAAAAGTATTTAAATTTTCAGACAGTGCTTCGCTCGCAGTTCATGCGATGCTGCTTTTAGCAGAGAACAAGGAAAAAATT
>CAZLBV010000228.1:0-3829 GCA_964557845.1 uncultured Eubacteriales bacterium
GTGTTAATTTAAAAAGAAAGAACTGCTTTGGGAAGAAATCCAAAAATATATGGATTTATGGAGAATTACCTGATATTATTATCAGCTTGAATTATTCATTGTAAAAGCCAAGGCGTCTGGAAGCCGCTGCTCGAGAGGAGAAGAATGATTCCAATGCAAAAAAAGACAACTTCTTTTGTCCTTCTATTAATGCTTTTTTTAACTTCTGGATTGATCATCAAGGCTGAAGACCAAGGATGGATCAATAATGAGATCAAATTTAATGTCAATGAAAAATGGGATCTTGCATTCAGCAACGAAGGCCGGTTCAATGAGATAACCTATCAGAATCCTTATCTTAAGAACTGGCAGGCAGGTGTTCTCTATTCACTTCCCAAGAATTTCTATCTCGGCCTGCGTTATAAAAGAGAAACTTCTGATGAAGTCCTGTTTGTTCTATCAGAAAATAGAGTTACCCTGGAAACAGGATGGAAGAAACGTTTAGGGGAGAGGCTGAATTTCGACCTTCGGTTTAGAACGGAAATTAGGGATTTTGAAAAAGAGCTGTCGGATGATCACCTGAGATTCAGATTTCGCGTCAGGCTCACAACTTCCTTGAAGATCGGAAACCTGCACCTTAAGCCTTTTATCGCCACCGAACCTTTTGGTGACACCCTGAGCGATGAGATCTTTAGAAACAGATTTTATCTCGGGACATCTTTTGTTTTGAGTGAAAAGGTCGATCTAATAATCAATTATATACGCCAGGATACTAAAGACAAGGAAACGGTCCACATACTCAACACGGGATTTGACATCGAGATCTAACTTTATTGGTTTCCGCAATTAAAATTGTTCTTTAACCCAAAACAACATAATATTTTCATCATTACCATTAATTTCAAGTTTTTCTTCTATCTTCTGAATTTTCCCGCCGCCTTAAAGCGGAGGCGTTTTGAGGTTGATACTCCATATTTAGCCAATCCTCGGGCTATGATCAGAGCACAGATAACACCATCAAGAACTGGGATGTTTAACTTCTTTTCCAAAGTTTTGTCCAGCCCTGTCAGTCCTGCGCAGCCGAGAACCAGCACCTCGGCTCCATCTTCTTCTACCGCCTCTTTGCCCATATGAAAATATTTTTCTTCTTCATTCCATGAGGTTTCATCATTTTTTGGGGCTCTAATTGATGCCAGCAGACCCTGAAGATGATACTTCCGAACCAGTTCTTCTTTGATGGGTATGGAGTGGGCGGCAGTGGAGAGTACGGAAAATTTATGCCCCAGCATGGAAGCTATCTTCATGGAAGCTTCTCCGATCCCTACTACCGGTTTGTCAGATATTTCTTTTAAAACATCCAAATTGGGATCGCAGTGGCAGGCCACTATAAATGCGTCATAAAACTTTTCATTTTCTTTTACAGCTCGGATCATGCCCTCGGAAGCCAGAGCCATATCTTCATAATTCTCAATAAATAAAGGGGCTCCTTCTGTTAAGATGCACTTGACCTCATCTCCTTTCTCTTTAAAATGATCGGCTTTTTTTTGGATGGAAGCAGTCATATTGATATCACTATTGGGATTTATGATCAGGATCTTCATAACTTATCTCCTTTAAGCTAGGATTATTCGTACCGCCAAGCCAATCTGCTCACTAATCCAAAATTTCAATCAAATGAGCTGCTGAAAAGAAGAATTCAATCCCCAACCAGTATGAATGGCTGTCCGGATTTTCTATTTTGAAGTTTTTCTTCAATGACGCTGTCAGGATAGCTCAGCAGCCGCATAAAGCGGCGGGAAATATCTATCTCGGCGGATTCATCATAAAGGCCTTTTTCCATTAGGTCTTTTTGTTCGTTTTTCAGTGCTTGATATTCGTCCAGGATTGGTTTGTCTATATAATACAAGATCGACCATTTGTTTCTGGTAAATTCTTTATCCTGGAGTTTGGTTATCATAAGGGTCTTTTCCAAATAGGAATAGATCCCAAAACCTTGAACCATCTCATCAGATGCAGACCGGATCGCGGTGTAATCTTCAGGTTTAAGGGGAGGGCTCAGAGCAAGTTTTTTAACTCCGCAGGCAACCATTTCCACAAAACAGTTTATCATTCCCAGTTGAAAGGAAAGGCGGTCAATGGATAATTTTGATCTTTTGTTATTCATTGGATCTGATCCTTTTTTTTATATAATCGTGTGATTTATCTATGATATGAGTGGCGAAGGCATTCCTTCCGCTCATATGATCATGCATCAATCTAAAAAAAACACTGCTCAATGCCAGTACTGCGACTAGATTCGGAAGGGAACAAACACCGACCGAGATATTAGCGAATGTCCAGAGTTTGTCTACATTTGCTACTCCCGCAAAAATAATGCCGGGAAGAAGATAAAACCATTTGAAATATTTCATGATCTTTTTCCCAAACAGATGGATCAAGGATGTTTCATAATAAATGAAAAATCCGATCTGGGTCGTCAGACAAAATGTCATAATAGAGAAAGAAAGAAGCGAGGCGGCTATCTTTTCAGGAAGGACAGAAGAAAAGGCTGATATTACCAGTTCAATACCGGAATTTCCTTGGGATAAAACTCCGGTTGATATAATGGCGAATGAAGTGATGGTGCAGATAACCATGGTGTCGATAAAAACTTCAAAGGCCCCCCAAAGGCCCTGCCGGAAGGGATGAGGTGTGTCTGCGTTAGCATGGATCATGGGTGCGGTTCCCAGACCGGCCTCATTGGAAAGCATTCCTCTTGCCATTCCGTTTTTAATGGCTGCGGACACAGCGGCTCCGGCAAATCCCCCCACAGCGGGCGCGGGAGCAAAGGCGAATTTAAAGATAGTGATAAAGACTTCCGGAATTTTATGATAGTTAATTATAAATACAAAAGCACCTCCGGCAATATAGAGCAGCGACATAAGCGGCACAAGCCTTTCACAAAAAACACCTATGCGTTTGATCCCCCCGATGATCACGATTCCGGTGATGACTGCCATCCCAGAGGTAACAAGATAGGGATTTATCCCATAACTGCTTAAAAAAGCCCTGCCTACTGTGTGCGATTGAAGCAGGGTTGCGGTCAGGATGCAATTGACCAGTATCCCGACACTGAATAGCTTGGCCAAAAAAGTCCAGCCCAAACCTTTGGTGATATAATACATGGGGCCGCCGTGGACCGATCCGGTCTTATCGGTTTCCCTATAATGAACGGCCAGAGTTATTTCTGCTGTTTTTGTCATCATGCCCAGCAGGGCCAGAAGCCACATCCAAAAGATGGCTCCCGGACCGCCCACAGATAAGGCGGTGGCCACTCCGGCAATATTGCCCATCCCTACTGTGCTGGCTAAGGCCGTTGTTGCTGCCTGAAAGGGAGTTATTTTATTTTTTTTGTAAACATCCTGTTTTTCGGATATTTTCCCGATGGTGTTCTTACATATAAATGGAAATCTTCTTATCTGGAAAAAACCGGAGGCCACAGAAAAATAAAGCGCCGTTAAGGCCAGAAAGGCCATAGTCCATGGCCCCCAAAGGATGCTGTCAATATCCTGAATGATGTTTAGCAGTTTATCCATGTCGAGTCGCTGTTTTTACACTCTTTATTTTCACTGTTATTTAACCTAAATTGTTCACGGATCGAGGAGTTAAGCCAGATCGGGAGGCCCGGAGATTAGACGCCGGTGGAGGTATTTCCCTCTGCCTTTTCTGGCCAAGCATTTATCCCCGTCTATGATCAATTCTCCGCGGGAAAATACTTTTTCTATTTTTCCAGTTATCTTTATTCCTTCATAGGCTGACCAGTCGGTGGCCATATGTAAAGAATTTTGTGACATAGTCCATTTTTTTTGGG
>CAZLBV010000229.1:0-3780 GCA_964557845.1 uncultured Eubacteriales bacterium
TTGATCAACCAGAGCGGAAAGCCTGCCTTCAGTGTGGATATCCCCTCGGGAATCAGCGGAGACACCGGACAGATCCTGGGAGCAGCGGTAAGGCGGGTAATATAACTGAGGAAAAAATTCCCGGTTTTGCTTGATTCCGCCATTCTCTTCCCCCCGGCAGGCCCCCTGGTAGAACCTTCTCTTACTCCAATAAAAAAGGAGAGATAAAGGAACCCAATGCGGTCATAAACCTGAATTATTCATAAAAACTGCCGCTGGTCATACGCAGTGTGATGGGACTAAAAAAACCATCGTGTTTGTCTCACTTGTCATTGTACTTTCAACCATAAGTGGATTGATATATGGGACATTCCTTTAGATAAGGAGTTCAAAAATGAAGAAAATCTATATTTTAGGAACAGGGTGTCCCAAATGCAAAAAACTGGCAAAAAACACAAAAAAAAGCTATTGATGAATTAGGCGGAGAGTACGAAATTATAAAAGTGACGGATATCAATGAGATCATGAAGTTTGGCGCAGTGCTTACTCCTGCCCTGGCAGTTGATAGTGATGTTAAGAGCACAGGAAAGGTCCTTAGCTCTGAAGAAATTAAAAGAATCCTTATTTAAATTTCCACCAGAAAAATCGAAACAGGACATCTCTGGAGAGGATTTCACATTTCTCAAATTATAAAAAAAGAAAAAATATGATGAAATTCAGCTGGTTGATTGGGCACGGTTACTGCTTAAGCCACTCTACGGCTTTCTTTGTATCTGAGAAAACACGCAGCATAAATCCACGATTTACAGCAACATTTTCGAAAAATTTGTTGTTTTCCTCACACTTTTTCAGATCGACAATCGCAACATGAGTAACTACACTGAGATTCCTCATTACAGGTAAATATCTGGCCGGAATCTCGTAGGCATCCAAAGTATCAAGACAACTCTTCAACGCACGGACATCCAACAATACTTTTTTTAGCTGACTTTCAGCACATTCCGCATACATATCTTTTATCATCGCCAGTACTGTCTCCAAATTGCGAGTCCCAGTCGCCTTCACCCGAAGAACCTCCTCCTCATGTTCGAATTTTAACTCATAGGACATAGCTATCCTCTCTATAAGAGAATATTCAATCAGCCGATCTGTTTATACAATAATAATTGCATTTTGTAGAGCGTTAAGGTTCTGGAAAAAATGGGATAGTAGTCTTCTTATAAAGAGAGATGTACTCTCCATCCTTTTTTTACCCTCAGTATTCCGTATCTATTATTACGGTTTCAACTATAATATATAATTTTTTTGAAATAATTCAAGATATATTTGAGATTACATAGAGAGTTTTATTTACCTTTTCTCCAAAACCGGAAAGGACCAGCAAGGGGCCGAATTAAAGGCCGGGTTCCCATGGGAAAAATGCCCTCACTTACCATTCTGACATCTTCGACTGTATAAAAAGCCCTGGGATTGAATCTCTGGATGATCCTGGAGACCTCCTTGAAGCTTTGTCGCTTGATGATCATAAAAATGACGTTTACCTTGCTCATAGATCCTTGAGCTTCAATACTGGTCACTCCATACTTTTTGGAACGAAGGAAATCTATCAATTCTGAGGCATCCTGGCTAGTGATAATTCGCAAAACAGAAGTTCCCAATGCCATCTTATTTTCGATCTTTATCCCGATGAATGTCCCCATGGCAAAACCTGCTCCATAGGCAAAGTAACATGCGGCATTATTAAGATTCTGCATGATCACCCTGATCGCCAGCAGCCAGATGATAACCTCGAAAAACCCTGTAATAGGAGCCAGGTATTTCATGCCTTTTGAGACAAAAACTATGCGCATGGTCCCAAGGCTAACATCTATGATCCTTGCCAGAAAAATCAATAAGGGAAGGATCCCCCACTTAAAGACCTCTGAACTCAGAATGGATTCAATATTCATGATCAATTTCTTCCTTATCAGTTTTCTTCTTATAAGACTTTCAATGAACTGTTAATTTTCTCTTTATCTCATAAATGAATCTCTTGTTCAAGTTGTAAGGTATCTCGCAGTCTTCTGGAGGAATTTCATTGGAACATGAGGATTTATTCCCGATTTTGATTTTTAATGAGAAAATCTACCAATGCCTCGATTTTTTCCAAAGGAACGATTTCCGGATCATATTCATTCATTTTTTTGACTATTTCTCTCCACCCGGATCTGCTGTAGCTGTGAGACCAGATCTCCTTGGCACTGTGACAGGGAAGGCAGTGCTTTTCCAAGAGTGAAGCAGATGAAGGGAGTGATATTTTTTCAGGAGTATGTGTGGCACTTAAATAATGCAGAATTTGATTTGCTTCCGCTATGGTGATCCTCGGTTCTGCGATCTTAACCATCTCGTTTACTATTTTTTCCCAGGATTCAAGGCTTCTAGGCTGCATAATGTTTTTCAATAAGTGACAGGTTGAACATTTGACTATAAACAACTCCTTCCCCAAATCTATATCTTTCATATGTTCAGGGATCTCCGCGTGAGAGATATATGGTTCTTCCTTATATTTCCATATAATATAGTAACCTGCAGTTATTACAACCAGAGTAAAGGCAGTTAAATACACCACGATTCCTAAGAGAAAAAGATGTTTTCCTAACATTCTAAAGAAACGGGGGATGGAGACTTTGACCAAAATCAAAAGAAAAAGAGCTACCGAAAGAACTATATGGAACGTTATTCGAGGCGATGATTCTTCATAATAATTTTCTATCCTCTCCAGCATCGAAATAAAAAGCACTAAAAACAAAACAACGAATAACCAACCAAACCATTTATGAAGGCGTGTGTATCGCTCCGGGTGATCCAGTTCTTTTCGCCCCAACTTCGCCATCATACAATATACGGCAGCCGCTCCGATAATTAGAAATATCAGGCTTAAGATCGTGCTTATTCGCGGGTCCATTTGATTTCTTTGGTTGTTTCCATATCAGGACTTTTAATTAGAATAGCCTCCATTTTTTTTGATGTCAAATAAATTACTGTTTATATTGCTGTTTAAAAATTGAAGTCTTATGAGCAGTCTTAAAATTATCGGGAAATGCCAGATTGAAGATTATTATTTATAGGATATCCTCTTTAAAATTTCTTGTATTTCGGGAATTGTTTCGTAATCCTTTCCGACAATAGTAACAGTAATCTTATTGCCATCTTTTCCTCCAACGTCTTATTTGATTGATTATAAAATTCCCTTTTTGGCTAATTTATGCCTCCCGAATATTCCTTGATCTTTATCCTCTAATTTGTTGATGTATGAATTATCACATTAAAAACAATACTGTCAGAACCTAAAAATAAGACGATTATTCTAATGTATTTATTGATTTTTCCGGGGATACTTCTTGAATTCTTTTAACAAAGATCCTACCAATTCTTTAACAGAAACGATCTTTTTTAAGCGATAAGCATTCACACCGGCAAAAGCAAACCCGCTCTTTATATTGCCTTTTTGAGCATTTACCAGAGCATGATTGATACAGTAAGGGCTGTTTTTATAATCACACGTTTTAATGCAGTGAAAGGGACAATTAAAAGGTTTTCTCTTTCCATTATTAACATCATCAATGAACTTGTTTCTGATCGCTCGGCCCGGCAATCCAACCGGACTCTTAATTATAACGATGTCTTCTTTTTTGGAATCTATATAAGCCTGTTTGAATTCCTCCGAGGAATCACATTCATGTGTGGCAACAAAACGCGTCCCCATCTGAACACCGGCAGCTCCCAGTTGGAAAAAATCATGGATATCTCTACCTGTGTATA
>CAZLBV010000230.1:0-2792 GCA_964557845.1 uncultured Eubacteriales bacterium
TATGGTGCTAAAATGCTTATAAGTGCTTTTCACTTTATTTTGTGCGTATAAAGCAAGCAGCAGTGGTGGAATTAAAAGAAAGAACGTAAAATCCCAAAAAAACATAGCATCACCTTTTTATCTATAAAAATATCATCAATATTATACTATAAACTCTCCAATGCGAACAGGGGTTGCACCAAAGAATATAGAAGATCAAAAGATAGAATGGGATTTGTCTCGAATTTCGTGCTTCTAATTTTGGATTTATAGTTTATTCTCCTGACTTCTGGCTCCTGGTTCATCAAGTTGATGTGTCGATGAGTCAATGGGTGGATGAGAAAATGTGAAAATCCATGTTTTTATGTGGTTTTATGTTTTTCTTCTGACTCTTGACTCGGTTTCCTTCTATCTCCTATATTCTGTCTTTGAGGTTGACAAAATTTTCATATGAAGTTAGGATTTTATTCATGAAAAACAATGGATCAAAAACAGGATTGATAGCAATATTTGTTGTTTTTATTGTTTTATTGAGTTCGCCTTTATTTGGACAGCAATCTACTCAAGAAGTCTCCATCCCTGAGTTGCAGAAAAAAACGATATCAGACCGGTTTGAAATAGGGTTTCATTTTTCCCATTGGTCGATCGATCCTTTAGAAGGGATCCTTAATGATGAATTATCCAAAAGGATAGCCCAAGAGGTAAGAGATGAAGTTGCAAAGACAATAATGGATAGCTATCCCTTGATCTATGATATCGGTTATGATCATGAGCTTTTATTCGATTCAGGAGGATCTAATTTTGGGCTGGAGATCCGGTATTATCCCCAAGGGAAACAGGGGGCCTTTAGCTTTGGGGTGTCTTTTGAAAAGAACAGCATGAAGATCACCCTGGACGGTCCGGTTGAAGTCAACTTTTCTGATAATACCTATTCTGAGGTTAAATCAACCGGATATATAGAATTGAATCCATTTACCACTAATTTGAGTTTTCGCTGGGATACCAAGCCTTCATGGCGGGTGACTCCTTATTTCGTATTTGGTTTTGGGATCGCAGCTTTGAATGGAAATATTAGTTATGCTTATGATGGGGTTTATTATTGGCAAGGACCAGAATTCTATGTTGGTGATGATATTTTAAAAACCTTTAAAGAAGCCGAAGAAGAAATGGATTTCAATATTCCCAATATATTCCCCTTGATCCAGGTCAATATCGGAATTAGAGCGGAGATCGTGCCACATCTGAATCTGAATGCAGAAGCAGGGATCTGGAACGGGTTCATTCTCCGGGGAGGTCTGTCCTATCGATTTTAATTTGGACCGTGCTAGATGGGGAGCTAGCGGTGCCCTGTAACTCACAATCCGCTATAGTGGGATTGAATTCCCGGTTGAGGCCGTGCCTTTTCCGGCCCGTGTTCTTGTAAGTGGTGTTGAGGGTATGGGCCCTGTGCAAAGCACACTCTGTGAACTCCGTCAGGACCGGGAGGTAGCAGCGGTAGCAGATGTGTTGCTTGTGCTGCAGGCAAGCCTTGCCTGAGCTAACTGCAGGAATAACGCGGGGGGGGTATTGTCAAGGCCGGGTGCACGGTCCTTTTTCTGAACTATTTACACGCCGATTTCAGTACAAACACGTCACTGCCCCGAGTTCGCAGTATTACATATACGGCTTCACTCGAGGCAGCTTGTGTTTGCACCAACCTCGGCGCGTAAATAGTCCAGAAAGTTACTCTTTGGTTTTACAATTTATTTTATTATTTTTATCAGCAATTTTTACCCAAATTGACATATTTAAAAGGAAGGGAGCGCCGATCTCACTACCCCGGCTTCGTCCAAAAATTCATTAACAGGGGGAATTCCACTTGTAAATCAATGGGGCGGGAGGGCTTCGCTGTATGAAGTGAATGGGTGTAAAAGTCTATGAGTAGATGAGTAAATGAGTTAATGAGAAGATAGGGTGTGTGGGTGGATGGGGCTGTTTTAAATTTTGGCCATTTGATCATTTGAATTTGTTTCGGATTTCGTGCTTCTGACTTCTGACTTCTCGGTTTTTTTTTCTTCTATTTTCTTATTCAATTGATTAATCCCAGATTTTTAAGAATTTTCCGCACGTCCTGTTTTCCTGCTTCACCTAAGGGTTGTAAAGGGCCGCGGGGAAGGCCGCCATAGAATCCCAATAGGTCGAGTGCATATTTTGCCGCGGGAACGCCGTATGTCTGGATCAAGGCTTTGTTTAATGGAATGAGGCTGAGCTGGGTTTGCACTGCCTCTTGTAGTTGGTTTTCTTTATAGAGATCATAGAGTTTTGTGCTTAGATCAGGGGCAATCGTGGATACTGTAATGATACCACCATCAGCGCCCATGATAAGGCCCGGGAGAAGAACACTGGCAGCACCGAGCAGAAAATGAAATCCCTCATGAAGAAATGGTTTGGTTTCTCCTAAAAGAGAAAGATTTCCGGAGCTGTCTTTGACTCCGGTAATATGAGGATGCTTTGACAGTTCGATAACAAGCTGAGGCGATAAGGATATTCCGGTATGAACCGGTATGTTATAAACAATGATCGGGATCCTGGTTTTATCGGCAATGGATAAAAAATGATACTTTAATGCCTCATTATCCAGCCGGGATTTGAAATAACTGGGAGTTCGAATAAGTGCTGCATCGACACCCAGATCAGCCATCCTGTTGGTAAAGTCTATGGTCAAAATGGTCGATTCACGTGCTGTTCCGGCTATGATCTTTTTTTCAGGAGAAGCGTTCTGTTTAGCCGCGATCACCAGGGCCTCGGATTCTTCGTCGGAAAGATAGACGCTC
>CAZLBV010000231.1:0-6897 GCA_964557845.1 uncultured Eubacteriales bacterium
ATGGAGTCCAGACAGCGAGGAATAAAAAGAAAAAAATAACTAGATAAAAATACCAGGGCAAGGCACCTTCAATGGCCATAAGAATGTGAAACAAAGAAGCCCATGTGCTCAACAAAACATGTCCGGCATGAGGCATTTTGGTGGTTGGCCTTAAGTAGGCAAAGATGACTCCAAGGACTGCCAAGGGATTAACCAGCCACCATTTTTCAATAAAACCAAGATGTATGCCGCGATTGGGTAGATCTAATAAGATCTCTCCCAAATAGGGAATAATTGAGTCACTGATAGTAGCAATGCCAACAGAGCCAAAGTATCCGATCAGCAGCAGGATCCAAAGATTGCACTGTCCCTTTATGCATTTTTTAGTGAGGTGATCGCAAGTATGAAGTTTATAAACAGAAGCGGTAACCAAAGCGCTTAAAATTACATGGATTGGATGGAGAACATAAAAAATATTGTAGGATATATTGGCCGGCATATTGAATGAAACAATGATTATGAGAATGCCGGTGAGTGCGCCAAAACTGGTGAACGGCGCGTGATTTTTCAACTCATTAATAATATCTTTAAGCATATTCACCCTCCGCTATTTAAATCCCGCAACTAAGAGAGAATTAGAAACTTTCATATCAATACCAAATACTGCCTATTTCTTTATTATAATAAATGTGTCAACGCTTTATTTATCAATCGTCAGGGGTGATTAAATATGCTATTTTAAAAAATATATTTTTCTGTTTTAGTCCCGGAATGTTAGGCTTTTTCCATTTGAAGATGTCTTTTATTTTACTTTTTTTATTCTGGGATTTTATCTACCTGCATATATTTTGCCAGCAGGTCATCCTCTGTGAGTAAAATATAATCATCGCCTTCCAGCCTGATCTCAGTTCCTCCGAATTCTTTGTATATCAAATGATCTCCGATTACAACCTCGTCTGTAGCATCTTTTGCCTTGGCGATGACCTTTCCTTCCCGAAGCTTTTCTCTAGCACTATCTGGAAGATACAGACCTCCTGCTGTTTTCTCTTTTGCTTCTAAAGGCTTGACTAAAATACGTCCATTCATAGGCTGAAAACTCATAGTAATCTCTCCTTTATTTTAATTTGAAAGAAGCCTGTCAATCTTTGCCTGGTTAAAACCAACGATCAAATGGCCGTCAATATCTATCTGCGGGACAGCCATCTGACCGCTTCGCCGCATTAATCTATCAGCTGCACGGGGATCGCGGGATATATCTATTTCCCTGAAATCAACTCCCCGTTTTCGTAAATATAACTTTGCTGCCCCGCAGGCAGGACATCCTGGGCCGCTGTATACTATGACTCGATGAGAAGAGGTTGTTTTTCGCTTTTTTGTGGGTAGAGAATCAGTCTCCATGAGGATGCGGGTATAAAATTGAGCGCTTTCAGCTCCCTCAATCCTCCAAGAGATTTTTCCTTGCTTAACTGCGGTCACTGTAGGAACATTTTCAACTCCATACTGTTTGTGTACACCTTTCACCTTTCCCACATCGATCGCATAAACAGGCACATCTTTATTTTCCTGACTGAATTCTTCAAGTTCATTCAGGGCACGCTTGGCTGCATCAGAAAAATCTGCATAAAACAGCAGCATGAAAAAATTTTTATGTTTTTTTTGTACCTGTTCAAGATGAGTTGAATCTTCTATCCATTCAATCATTGTGTGTGGTTCCTTTTTAAATAATTGTTTACACTTTTTCTTTTTATTCTATGGTCTGAATATATTTTATTGATCATTTTGGCTTCTAATACCTTTCTCATAAAAATCGAATCAAGTTACTTCATACCTAGTAAGAGATGAAAGTCAAGATCATATAATGCGAGTGATTTTTTCGGGACTAATTATCTTGAAGCTTCTCTAATTCTTCTAATGTTTTCTCTGCAATGGTTTTTTGACTGTTGAAATGCTTTTTCATTCTGTTCAAACATTTGATTTTTTCCTTTTCATCGCCAAGGCACTGGGCACAAAGCTCCATATATTTCTTAGTTATTTCTATATTTTCCCTTATCTTTTCAGGAACTTTCTCGCTGTCATGTCGTATTGAATCTTGCGGGCACACATCATGGCAGATGCCGCAGCGAATGCATTCAGCCATATTTATATCAGCTTGTTCGATGGTTATTGAGATTGCACCGACTGGACACTCATCTACGCAGATTCCACAGCCTGTACAGCTTTCTTTATCGATCCATGGCATTTTGAATCCTCCTTGTTTCTCAATGATTCTTTGCAACGATTCTTCAGGTGAAGAAAGGATTATCCGGACCTAGGTTCTTTATGATTTTACCTAAATTAACTAAGAAAAATAAATAGTAAAAATAGCATACTAAAAGTGACGAAGTCAACGGCTCAAAGAAACCCAAAAAAGGAGATAACCCGCATAAATCTTTTCTGGAATATAGTTTAATGGCGGTAATAGACGTGATATTTTTAAAACAAAGGAAGCATTTGGCTTAAAAGAAGTATTTTTTTATACGGGACTCCTTTATCTGCTTACCACTCGCAGGCTCGTGGATGAGGGGCATCATAGGTCCCAGATCCCATGGAATTGGTTACTTTACTTCCGGTATCTTTTATTAAATGGTACGTAAAGACTGCATGTCCAGTGGCGATAATGGTGTCTAGGGGTTCAGGTAGCTCTTCCGGAACAGCTACAGGTATGACTCTTAAGCTTAAGACAGAGAAGTCTAAATCTGTTACACCTTGATTATTTTTTACTTCCATCCAGAAATCAATAAAATCTTGTCTTTCAGTCAGTTTTGTCCCTTTGAGATCATAAAAAATAATCTTGTCATTTATCCATTTATCATTCACTTTTTTATAGATTTTGTCCGCAAATCTCTCAATATCATTTTTTTTAAAACAGTCTATAAAATACAAGAAATATTTATTCTCCAAATCCTTCTTAAACTTTATTTCCAGCTTAATAATATCTCCTGGGGAAAGAGATTTTTGGATAGGATCCTTACCAATGGGTTTTTCATCCCCAGTTTGTTCACACTGAATCTGCAGAGTGAAGACGATGCAGATCATTATGACCCAGGGCAGGATCACATTGGACTTAAAAAGCAGTTTTTTCCCTTTTGACATTTTTACCTCCCTCTTTAAAAAATGATAAAAACACTTTTATATAAATTCCCTTAACTGGAATTATGGTTAAATATCAGAGTATTTTTTTAACCTTTCTTGATATTTGTTCTTTTCTTCTTTGATAATCTCCTGGAAACGAGGGTCATCACGCAGGCCGTCATAAAAGTTATTTTCACTTAAAGCAAGATAAGTATAAGGAAATGTTTTTATTTGGCCTAAGCCGAACTTAATGACATTTTGGATATTTTCTATCGCTTTATCTTTCATTCCTAAGAGAGAGTATACTGGGGATATGAGTGAAGTATATATGTAAGGATCCAAATCCTGAATGATCGTTAAAGCCTTCTCTTTTTCTCCATGAAACGCATAAATATAAGCCCGAGTATACTGAATATCAGGCAAATCCTGATTTTTTTTCTCTACTCCGGCGATTACTTTTTCAGCCTCATCGAATTTTTCCATCATGATGAGCTGGCGCGCGTGAAGAAGTTGAATATTGCTGTCATCCGGGACTTGCTTTAGGGCTGGTCTTAGAATTTCTGCTGCTTCTTCATATTTGCCTAATTTCATAAAGCATCTTGCGCAATATTCACGGTACTTTTGAGATACTGGGTCTATTTCAATTGCCCTTAGGTAAAATTCAAGAGCGTTATTGTATAATCCTATATCATTAAAAAAACTGGCAACATGATAATTGATTTTCGGATTGGTTGGATCCAGATCAAGAGCCCTCTTGTAAAATTTAAATGCTTCTTCCCATTCTTCTTTATAGAAATGAGCCCATCCAAGCCCCACATTCGCCTCTGCTAAATCAGGATCAATTTGATAAGCAGTATCGTAGTTTTTTTCCATATTTGAAAAATATATAAAATCTTTTTCTGCATAGATGAATCGGTTATGGTATACATCTCCAAGGCTCAAATAGGCCATTGCAAAATCATTTTCGATATCAATCGCTTTTTCATAATTTTTTACGGACTCCTTAAAATTTTCTTCTTCTGCCTCAGGATTTATTTCATCGAGGGAATCTAAATATTTTCTTTCGAAATATTTTCCTTTGCTGTAGTATTGTAGCGCCTCGGGGTTTTCAGGTTCCCTTTTAGCCATGGCTTTTTCCTTCTCAGGAGTGAATATGACCCCCAATTTAGCTGCGACATCTTTTACAAATTCAAGACGAAGTTCAGAAAATCTATTCCGGGTTTTCTCATAATTAAAATTATCGATGACAAAATTTTGGCTCGCATTCACAAGTTGTGCGGTTATCGCTATTTTCTCATCCTCAACTTTTAGATAAGAGACCAAAATTGTTTCTGCATCGAGTCCTTGTCCGATTTCTTTAAGGCTTTTTCCTTCTTCCCAAAGGTTCCGGATAGAACGATAGGGGCTTACCTTCAAATCCTTGCAGCTGGATAAGTTTGTAATGAGGGTCATGGTCATTTCATCGCATAGCGCCTCTTGATCTCCTAACGGGCTTCGATCCTCAAAAGGAAGAACAGCAATGGAATTTTTCCAGTCCATCCGATTTGACGGTTGTGTCCGGTTGAGTAAGATATATCCCAAGATCACCATCAAAACCAAAGAGATAGCGGCCAGCCAAAAAAGGGCCTGATGTGGCCTTCGTTTTGAATTCAATCTGGGTTTTGGTTTTATTTTAGGTATTATCTTCTCACTGGCAGGATGCTTTCTCCCTATCTTAATGAGATCTAAGCTTACTTCTTCTGCATTCTGATATCTGTCCTCTTTATTTTTTTCAAGGCATTTTTCCAATATATGGCAGAGATGGTTTGGAATCTCCGGATTTAAATCATGTGGATGCGGAGGAGGGTCATTTATGTGCTTATAGCCGAGAGCAAATGAGTCATCTCCCTCAAATGGAACCCTTCCGGTTAACATTTCATAAAGAATTATTCCGAATGAATAAATATCAGATCTTTGGTCCAATCCCTCTCCACCGACCTGTTCAGGTGACATGTACTGCGGGGTGCCCATTGTCCTTCCTTCTCTTGTTATTTGTTTTGATTCAAGCGATCGGGCGATCCCAAAATCCATGATCCGGACTTCACCCTTATTGTCGATCATAATATTGCTCGATTTTAGATCCCTATGAATGACCCCCAATTGATGGGCGGCTGCCATTCCTTCACAGATCTGAATAGCCAGGGATACTGCTGATCCTATTTCTAATCGTTTGGTTCTTTTTATGTAACGTTTTAAATTTTCTCCAGGGATATATTCCATTGTGATGAAATATGTTCCAGCAACTTCTCCCAGATCGAACATTTGACAGACGTTTTTATGTTTGATCTTTCTTGCTAATTTAAGTTCGTTGCGGAACCTTTCAACTACTTTCGCGGATACGGGAATTCCCGGGCGGATTATTTTGAGAGCAACTTCTTCCCCTACTGTTTTGTCCTTTACCCGGTAGACTTTTCCCATGCCCCCTTGGCCCAGCTCTTCGATGATCTCATACCGTCCTGCGAAAGTTGTTCCTTTTTCTAATTCAGAAAAAGGTGTCTCCAGGGTTGCAGTTTGACCAGTGGAATTTTCTTCCGGTGGAGTTAAAGATGTTCCACAATTAACACAAAAATTTATCCCATCAGGATTATCAAAGTGACAGGAAGGACAAATTTTAGTCAATTTTTCCCCGCAACTTTTATGGATTAATAGTATCAAGCTTGAAAGGCTATTGTCAAATTAAATAAATTTAAATAATCATATCCGCAAATTGATATCTGAAGATGTAATTTTATTTGAAAGGAAATACTTTAGACTCTGTATGCGCCTGATTCATTATCTGATCGATATTTTTTACAATCTCTGGATAAAGTCTGGAAACATCGGTCCGTTCTTTTTGATCCTGGGTGAGATCAAATAATTCGATCGGACCATCCGGATCGGTGAATACATTTAAACGAATACCTTTCCATTTATCCATCAGAACAGCCTGTTTTCCACCTTGTTCATGGAATTCCCAGTAAAGATATCGATGTTCTGGTTGTGTGGTTCCAGTTAAGGTCGGCAGAAATGATATCCCATCGCTATTATTTGCAACCGGAATTCCTGCTATCTCACAGGCTGTAGGGAGAAAATCCCAAAATGCTCTGACATAATTGTTGATTGAACCTTCTCTTATGTGGCCAGGCCACCTCACTATAAATGGGACCCGGATACCACCTTCATAAAGGTCTCGCTTTATTCCTCGGAAAGGGCCACTGCTTTCAAAAAAATAAGGGTCATGGCCTCCTTCTTTATGGGGCCCGTTATCACTGGAGAAAAGGACTACGGTGTTATTATCTATATTCAGCTTTTTGAGAAGATCGAAGATCTTTCCGATGTCGCGGTCCAACCGGGAAACCATGGCTGCATAGGCAGCCCGCGGTTTTTCCTGAGGACCATAATGGGTCCCAGGATAAGGCGTTTCTGGAAAACGGCCGGCGTATTCATTGATATCACTCACGGGAACAGCCAGTTCCGCATGGGGTAGGGTAAAAGGAAGAAAGAGAAAAAACGGTTCCTGATTGTGATCCTGGATAAATTCCAAAGCTTCTTTAAGTATCAGGTTCTGGCTGTATACGGCTTTTTTCTTGTTTCTGTTTTCCTCGATGATAACTTTCTTTTCATTTTTCCATAGATGTTCAGGATAATAAAAATGAGCTTCTCTCTGGCAGTTATACCCGAAGAAAAGGTCAAATCCCTGTTTTTCAGGAACTCCATCGGTCCCCGGTCCTCCTAATCCCCACTTTCCCAAGGCGCCGGTTCTGTATCCGGCTTTCTTTAAAAGTTCTG
>CAZLBV010000232.1:0-8871 GCA_964557845.1 uncultured Eubacteriales bacterium
GAAATTTTTTTCTGAATGATTCTGAAGTAAAGAATAAAGCACCAATATGTCCGGTTGCTCCCCATTTATGAACAGATGCGGAAAGAACATCGATATGCATTTTTTTTGTATCGATCGAGAAAATGGGAAATCCCTGGGTGGCATTTACTATATGGAGGATTTTCCTCTTTTTTAATTCCCGGCCGAGTGTAGCTAAATCCTGCCTGAAACCGGTGGCGTATTGAACTTGAGATGTGATTACTGCAGCGGTTTTTTCATCTGTGCGGGAAAGGATCGATTCTACTGAATAACGTCCCTGAAAGGGTTCAACGTATTTCATGGAGATGCCCTGGTGTTCCCATCCAACCGTGGAAGCCGGGAACTCATCCTGCATGGAAACGATGTTGAAAGATTTTCTTATGCTCTGTTTAAACGATAAAGCCAAAAGAGACATGACTTGAGAAGTGCTGGGCAAAAAAGTAATGTTATCTGCTTTGGAATTTATCATGCTGGCAATAGAGGCACAGAGATGTTTGAATTTTTCCATATCTTTTTCCCAGTGAATATCCCCGAACTGGTTAATGACTTTATAGTTATCTATAATATTCTGATATACAGGGTTAGGCAGGGGGGACATGCCGGCGCTTTGAAAATAAACAATATTTTTAGTGACCGGAAAGTCTTCCCTTATTCTATTCCAATCTGTCATTTTAGATCTCCCATTTTAACTTGAATGATTCATAAACATTGCTGATATTTATCAACAACAAATAATTTCGTAAAAATTAGCATAATACTTCTTTCTTGTTTTCCATGCAACACACATATCTCATTTAAACATTCCCCCTTTTTACTTAACACACAAAACGTATGGTTAAATGATATTTTTTATTTTCTTCTGCTCCATGATTCAAAAAAAAGGATAAACTTATAAATCTTATGCTTTTGACTTCAGTTTTGAAAAGTGCTATTTCTTTAAAAACATATAATAATATTTGAGAGACTATAAGATATATTTGGAGGCACTTAATGATAGCAATTAGAAAATTGATCGTATTTCTGTTTTTAATCCTGTCAAATTTGGTTTATATAAATGGTCAATGGGTGAGACAATTCAGTGAGGCAGGAAGTGAATATCCCAGAGTCATATTTGCAAACAGTGATAGGTCTATAGTATTTGCCGGACATACTGAAATAGACAACAATAACGGATATAGTTGGATCTTGAAATTATCCCAAGATGGAGAAAAGCTTGGAATAAATTCTTATAAGATCGGATGGGATACTCCTAATTCCAAGGATGAGATCTTAGATGTTTATAATGATGATGAGGGCTTTTTTATATTTGCAGGAAACACAGAGGCCTATCCGGAATATGCCACATCCGCGACCAAACAGATGATGCTTTACAAGGTATCCTATGAGGGAGATATCGTTTGGGCTAAGGTTATCGGCAGTGTTTTAAGCAGTTCTTTTATTGATGTATACGGCACACCTGATGGAGGCTGTATTGCTGCCGGATATTTCTATTCCACTATTTCAGGCAGTAAAGATGTAATACTGGTAAAACTGGATCCAGATGGTGAGATAGAATGGCAAAGATCATATGGAGGAACGGGAAGTGATGAACCTTGCGATGTTTATCCAACCGATGATGGGGGCTATATATTCGCAGCAAAGACTTATTCATTTTATCCTTTTAATGGCGATTTCTGGCTGGTCAAAGTGAACGAATTGGGAGATGTGGAATGGGAAAAAACTTATGGTAGAAATAGTGAGGACACGATCTACAGCTTTGATATAACCGATGATGGGGGGTATATAATGGCTGGAGAATCATTTATCGGAGATTTAGGAAACAGCGATATCTGGATACTGAAATTGTCCTCGTCCGGGGATATCCTTTGGCAGAAAGCATATACTCAGGGAGAGAAATCTCGAGCCGATTGCATAATTGCTTTGCCAGAAGGGGGATACGTTGTGGCTGGTTCACTTAAGGAAAAAGAGCGAAAGGAAATTGTTTTTTTTAAGCTTTCAGAGCAGGGTGAAATAATCTGGCAAAAAAAGTTTTCCAGATCCCTTCCTAATGAAGAAATTTCCAATGATTCAGCAGTAAGTATTGTTCAGTCAATTGACGGGGGATATGGGGTTCTCGGATTAATTGAAACTACACAAAAATCCGAGAAATATGTTTTGGTAATTAAAACACTGGCCAATGGTGATCTAAGCAACTGCAGTTATTTAAATGATAGTTTACTTTCTGTTGTCAATACAAATATTGCCCCCAGTGAATCCTCTTCGGAGATAGCTACACCAGTTTTCTTCGAGCATAATGTTCAAGTAATACCAGCTTCAACAGATTTTAATACTTGGATTTTATGTCCCTATAAGAAAAATATTATTAGAAGGTAATTAGACTGATTAGTAATTATCGGATATCATCCCTAATGAAGGAATTCAGCCAGAATGAAAAGCAAGGAGATTCCAATGAAAAAAGTAGTTTTATGGATTTTGATGATTATGGTTATTCCTCTGTCTGAATTAGATGCGGAGAGTTTTAAAACCCATATAACACTTACTGGAGGTGTAAATCACCATTTTGAGTATGGGTCAGTTGACGATTATGCTCCCGGAGAAAACAGTTTTCCTGTAATGCCGACCCATACTCCGTCAAGTATTGGCCTCAGTTTTGCTTACTTTTTTAACCGTTCCATTGGAATAGAGGTAGATGGTCGCATGTCTTCATCTTCTCAGGTCACACTAACTGATCCTTCGGATATGGATACGGTTGAAGTGGATACCGCAAGACATTTTTCTTTAACATTTAATGTCCTTTATCAGAAGCTTTTTGGGAGATTCAATCCATATCTTGCTGTTGGGGCAGGTTTCGACCGGTTGTCTGCTGAAGACCAGATCTTAGAATCTGCTTATGGCTATGAGATCGTCATGTTGGCTCCTCCTGAAGGTGAGAGGATTGATTTTATTGTAGGAGCAGGAGGAGGTGTAAATTATTTCATATTCAAGAATGTAGGATTACGATTGGATATTCGTTATTTCATCATTTTCGATGATCCCCAGAATGTTAGAACGGTCAGCCTGAAAGCCGGGCTGTGCCTTAGGATCTAATTCCATTTTTAGAAAGCAATTGAATAAAATAGGATTATAGTGGGATTATTAGTATCCTCTTCTGTGCAGATTATGATTAAGAGCTGACATAAAGCTGCGTGCGATTCTACCTCCATGTTCCAAGAGATCTAGATATTGTTCTTTTTGGAGTACTTTGCAATCCACATAGATCCTACTACTGGATTCGCTTATTATGATGGAATAGCGGGGCGACTGAAAAGGTTTACATAATCTGATATTATTGCATCTTAAGAAAATGATGGAAATAAAGCTGGCCCAGATTGCGTACAACGGCCTTGCTCTTGGTCGATCGAATGGAAAAATTTATTTTGTTCCCTATGCTCTTCCCGGAGAGAGGGTGATGATTGAGGTAGTGAAGGAGAAAAAGGATTGGGTCTATGCAGAATTAAACAAAGTGATCGATCCTTCTCCCCATAGAATAACACCCACATGCCCCTATTTTGGGCCATCTGGCTGCGGTGGGTGCCATTGGCAGCACATCGATTACGGAACACAGTTGGAATTTAAAACCCAAATAGTAAAGGATCAGTTCATAAGGATCGGAGGTTTCAAGAACCCAAAAGTTAAACCGACACTTCCAGTAGGCCTGCAATGGGGATATCGAAACCACGTTCAGTTTCATCCTGCACTTGATGGCTGGGGTTTTGTGGGAGCAAAAAAAATGATGTAATTAAAATTTCCCAATGCCCTTTATTACATCCTGTTCTCAATGATCTGTTTCAACAGATCAAAGTCGAGAATAAGGGATTAAAGAAACTTTCTTTGCGCGCAGGAGTAAAAACGGGCCGCAAATTGATCATTGTGGAAAGCAGAGAAAGTATACCGATCAAGGCAGATTCTTTTTTACAAGGCTCCTTTGTGCAGGTTTTTCCTGACAAGACTCATCTTGTTCATGCCGGGAAGGACTATATGTATGAAGAGATAGAAGGAATGAATGTCCGGGTGTCCCGGGAGAGTTTTTTTCAAGTAAATACAGCCGGTGCCGAATTTTTAGTTAAACTCGTGCGAAAATATCTTGCATTGGGTGGAAAAGAGATTATTCTAGATCTTTATTCTGGGGTGGGGTTGTTTAGTTTATGCCTGGCTCGTGAGGTCAGTAGAGTGTTTGCGGTTGAATCTTTATTGCCTGCGGTTGAAGATTTCCGTTTTAATATCCGGTCTCAGAAAATAGAAAATATTTTAGTCTATCAAAAGTTTGTCAATACTGTCTTAAATGAATTTAAAGAAAAGGTTGATGCGATTGTGCTTGACCCTCCCAGAAGAGGGTGCGGTCCGAATATAATGAAAAAACTGTCCAGATTAAGCCCTAAGCGTATTGTTTATGTGTCCTGTGATCCGTCGACCCTGGCAAGGGATTCAGGATATTTGAGAGCATCAGGTTACCATTTGAAGGAAGCGCAGCCTCTGGACTTTTTCCCACAAACTTATCACATTGAGACGGTTGCACTATTCGTACCGGAACCTTGAATCAGTTTTTCAAGTGATGACACTAAATCCATTTATATTACATTAATAACTTTCTTGACATGAGAAAAAAATATCCTATAATGCAGTTAAATACGAGGATGAAAAAAGACGTAATTATGATTTTTCTCAACCAAATGATAATGCCCTGCCCGAATACGGGCTCATCCTTGTAATTCTTCCCGTATTCGGGATATATCCGCTAATAACCCATAAATTCCTTTTAGAGTAATACCCTTCTGATTTTATTTGATGGCAGAAGTTGTATTTCAACTCTTCTTTAATGGAATTTATAGTTCGGTTCCCAGTAAAGGAAAGAAATAAGCTTTCCTTTTTAATTCAGGTTTTAAAGCTATAAGGAAAAATAAAATGAGAGCAAAAAAAATAAAAAAATTGAAAGCAGCAGTCTTGGGCTGTACAGGCCTTGTTGGGCAGCAGTTCATTCAAATATTAGACAATCATCCCTATTTTGAAATCAGATTGTTGACGGCATCTGAAAAATCAGCCGGAATGAAATATAAAGAATCCATAAACTGGTCATTGGGAGGAGAGGTCCCTTTATCGGTAGAAAAAGTTGTGATCAAGGATACTTCGATTGAATCTGTATGTAAAAGCAATGTGGATGTAGTTTTTAGTGCTTTGCCTTCAGCAGTTGCAGAAAATATAGAGATCCCATTGGCTGAAAAAGGGTTGTTTATCTTTTCAAATGCAGGCGCCAACCGGTCGAGGCCGGATGTTCCGATAGTGATTCCTGAGGTCAATCCCGATCATCTGGAATTGGTACGCTCCCGGGTAAAGAATGGTAAAGGTTTCGTTATCACCAATTCGAATTGTTCTACTTCCGGACTGGTGATGGCTTTGGCTCCTCTTATCGAACTAGGGATAAGGAATGTTTTTGTGTCGACCTATCAAGCTATTTCCGGTGCAGGACGAAAAGGGTTAGCCTCGATCGACATTCATGAAAATGTTATTCCATTTATTAAGGAAGAAGAAGAAAAAATTGAAAGGGAGACACGGAAGATTTTCGGATGGCTGGAAAATGGGTCGATCCGGGAGATGAGCATAGATGTATTTGCCGGCTGCTGCCGGGTTCCTGTACGGGACGGACATCTTCAGAATGTAATGGTCGATCTAGAGGAGGAGGTCAGTGTTGATGTCATTTCACAAACCATGGAATCATTTCGTTCAATTCCTCAGTCTCTTAGGTTGCCGACCGCACCTGAAAAGCCATTAATAGTCAGACATGAAAATAATCGGCCTCAGCCCCATCTGGACAGGCTGGCAGGAACTCCTGTAAGGGCGCAGGGAATGTCTGTTAGTATAGGGAGAATTAGAAAAAAAGGTAAAAGGCTGCTTTTTACCTTGCTCGTTCATAATACCATTAGGGGAGCAGCCGGCACTTGTGTTTTGAATGCAGAATTAGCCCTTCTAAAAAATATCCTCAACAATGTTAACTATCAGGATAGATAAAGGAGTGTGTCGATGAAAGTGATGAAGTTCGGGGGCGGATGTTTAAAGGATTCGAGTAATTTTGAAACAATAGGCAGGATTTTGAATCAAGAAACTGAAAAAACAGCAGTGGTTGTTTCTGCTGTTTATGGAGTGACAGACATGATCTGTGATGCTGTAAATTCAGCCTTAAAATCTGAACAAACGATTCCTACTTGTATTGAGTCTATAGCCGCCAAACATAAAAAAATTGTAGAACAAACCATAAAAAACAAAGATATTTCAAATTTAACCTGGAAAAAGATCATGAACCGGTTGGAGCGAATGGAAAGACTTCTGTTTGGGATAGCTTATACAGAGGAAATATCTGAGCCTCTTACGGCTCTTATCAATAGCTATGGAGAAAGGATCTGTGCTTCCCTGGTGGCAGGAGTATTAATGGATAGAGGGATTATGGCCCAAGCCTTTGATTCTGATAAAATAGGTTTGATCACTGATGAGTTTTACGATAATGCGACGGCAGCCCTCCCTGAAATAAGAAAAAACTTAACCAAAACTATCAGACCTATTATGGAAAAAGATATTATTCCGATTATTACCGGGTACTTTGGATGTTCTCTTGATGGAAAAGTGACGACTTTTGGCAGAAACGGTTCAGATTACAGCGCTGCAGTTATCGCTTATGGGATCGAAGCCAGCACCATAGAGATCTGGAAAGAGGTGAAAGGTTTTATGTCAGCTGACCCAAGAATTGTTTTAGATGCACAAAGGATCGAGTTCCTCTCTTATTATGAAGCTGCGGAACTTTCTTACTTTGGTGCAAAAATTCTCCATCCCAGAACGGTTGAGCCTTTAAAGGATCTGCCGATTCCGATCTTGATCAGGAATATAAATGACTCTCTTGAGGAAGGGACAAAATTATTGGCTGAAAGCTGTGAAAGAAAAGACGGAGTAAAGAGCGTTACTTTCAATCGTGAGATCTCCATTGTGAAGATACATGGGCCAGGGGTTGGTTTTAAACCAGGGCTATTAGGCGACCTTGGTCATGCCCTTGGAAACCGGAGGATCAATATTTATTCTGTTATTACTTCTCAAACCCAGATAAACCTTATCATAGACAAAAAAGATCAGAATGCCGCCTATGAAGCCCTGTTTTCTTTGTCAGGGGGAATAATAGAAAAAGTTGAAATCGAAAATACTGTTGCCTTGGTGGCAGTTGTTGGTGAAGGTATCCAAAGAAAGAAAGGGATTGTAGCTCGGGTCTTTTCTGCAGTTGCTTCAGAAAACATAAACATAAAAATGATTTCCTCAGGAGCATCCGAAGTTGCCTATTATTTTCTAGTTAAGGAGGATGATGTGGGGAGGGCGGTTAGGGCTATCCACAACGAATTCTTTTAGGCTGAATTATTTATAAAGAATGCTGATACTAAAATTAATAAATGCAACAATTTACAATTCTTATAAATATAAATAATTATTCCTTTTCATTCATGATTCTAGCTGTAATTTTTATCACCATTCTTTACCCTCTGGGCGACCCGATCTCAGCACAAACACTTCACTGCCCTGGATTCGCAGTATTACATATACGGCTTCATCCAAGGCAGCTTGTGTTTGCACTAACCTCGGGTCGTAAATAATCCAGTCTACATCGTTTATTCGTAGGGATGGAGCTCTCAGTGCAATTACTTTGGCTTGGCAGGTTTAAGGTAGCCTTATTACATTTTCACCTGCTGTCGTCTTGCAAAAATACAGATATGCCTTCTAGTTGGAATAAATGTGTTATTCGATTGAATCACCGATTTGGATATCTAAACAAGCAACTAAATAATCGGCGGTAGATTTCATGGTACGCTTAAGTTCCAGATACTCTTTTTCGTAGGGATCTTCGAAATTCATGGCCACTTTTTCCAAAGATAGATTGGAGAGGTTAACGTCAGGAAAATCTCTTTCTTTGTGGGGGAAAAAAGTAAGCCAGATCAGGCTGGCAATAATAATAAAAACCACAGCAGCTGCGCTTAGTGACGGAACTGTAAAAAGTTGTTTTCTTCGGTCAACAGGTTTTTTGTCCGCTTGAAGAGATATTCTTTGTGGAGATGGAAGGGAAGATTCTTCCAGCAGGTTTTTAAAATCACCGGCAGCTTTTGGTTTTAGCATAGTACAGAAGTCTGTAAACTCCTGGCAGGATCGACAACGAAGACCATGCCGGGCAAGAAAAGCAGGCATAGGCTTGTCCAGATCGAGCGACCTTGATAAATACCATCTATAAAGAGAACATAACATAGTCATCTCCTGTCAAAACATTGTAAATTTTGTTCTGGTTTAATCGGATCTTCTGCCGCTGTTGGCGTTACCATTGGTTTTACATACTGGGCAAGATTTTGACGTGCCCGGTGCAGCAGAACCCGTGTTGTTATCTTGTTTTTCTTAAGTATTTTGGCGATATCTTCGATCGACATTTCCTCACCATACCGCAGCCATAAAGCTTTATGCTGGTCCGGCCGCAGTTTTTTTGCCTGGTGCCATATATTCTTTAATTCCATTTCCCTATGAATATCATCTCCGTTATTGTCAGTTAATGGGTCTTCCCGGAACGTTCTTTTTTTTGCGGTACAAGCTCTGTGGTGACTTATAGAAAGACGGTTGGCGGTTGTGTAGATCCAGGTGGAAAATTTCCATTCTGTTGTGAATCTATTAAGATTCTTATAGGCTCTAAGAAAAGTTTCCTGCACCAGATCTTCTGCTTCCTCGTCGGTTTGTGTCTTAACTTTAAGAAAATGAAACAAACGGGAGTTATATCTATACATGAGCTCCTCAAAACAGGAACGGGAG
>CAZLBV010000233.1:0-14115 GCA_964557845.1 uncultured Eubacteriales bacterium
AGTTCACCCTTTTAATCCCGTGAAATCTTAAATCCCCGATTTTCTAAATTTCAAAGAATTTTGATCACGCCAACTTTCAGCTTCTATTATCATTTTGCACGATAATGTATCATAATAATAAACAGGAGGCATATTCATGCAAAAAAGAAAAATAAAGGAAAACATTTATTGGCTGGGCGCTATTGACTGGGACCGACGCCTTTTTGACTCGCTCATCCCGCTTCCGGACGGCACGAGTTACAACGCCTATTTGGTACAAGGCAGCGAGAAAACCGTTTTGCTGGATACTGTCGATCCGCCTATGACTGATAAATTATTGGCGCAGTTGGACGGTGTGGATAAAATCGATTTTATCGTTTCTCATCATGCCGAGCAGGACCATTCCGGAGCCATCCCCCGGGTGCTTGAACGGTTTCCAGAGGCAAAGGTCATCGTTACACCCAAAGCAAAAGGGATGCTCATCGATCTCTTGAAAATATCTGAAAGCTCCTTTGTTACCGTGGAAGATGGCGAATCTCTGTCCCTAGGGAACAAGACCCTAAAATTCATTCACACGCCTTGGGTTCATTGGCCTGAAACCATGGTGACCTACCTGGAAGATGATAATATCCTTTTCAGTTGCGATTTTTATGGCTCCCATATCGCGACATCTGATCTCTTTGTGACCGACCAGGGGCGTGTGTACGAAGCAGCTAAAAGATACTTTGCCGAAATAATGATGCCTTTTCGCAATGTGATCACAAAAAATATCGAGAAACTCAAAGATTATGAGATTAAAATGATCGCCCCAAGCCATGGCCAGATCTATGACCAACCGGCCTGGATCATGGATGCTTATCGGGACTGGGTAATGGGTCCTCCCCACAATCTGGTTGTTTTGCCCTTTGTGTCCATGCACGGCAGCACCCGGCACATGGTCGACCACCTGGTGTCCGGATTGGTAAAACATGGGGTACGAGTTGAATTGTTTAATCTGCCCGTCACTGATATCGGAAAACTCGCCATGGCCCTTGTCGATGCAGCGACGGTTATTGTTGGAGCTCCAACCGTTCTGGCCGGCCCTCATCCGCTGGCTGCATATGCGACACTGCTGGCCAATGCCTTGAGGCCCAAAGTAAAGTTTCTTTCCATCATCGGTTCTTATGGATGGGGAGGAAAGACTGTGGAAACCCTTGCGGGAATGATCCCTAACTTAAAGGTCGAAGTTTTAGAGCCGGTTCTATGCAAAGGGTTCCCCTTAGAGACTGATTATGAAGCGCTGGATAAGCTGGCCGGCACGGTTGCTGAGAAGCACAGTGAGCATGGTTTCAAGTAGAAAAGTTAATTTTTTTAGAATCGTACTTCGGTCGAGTAAAAATGATCTCATTATATCTATTTTAAATTCATGATATAATCTTATTCATGATGGGGTATATAGCATGAAGTTTAATAAAACGTTATCTGATCAGAAATATATTGTTAATTTTAGAAATCTTGTCATTCCTGTCTTGATTGGATTTTTTTTGTTGAATTTTTTTCAGGTTCTTTTTGGATCTTCCAACCGACAATTTACTCCTCAGGAATTAGCGGAAAGGGAAAAGTGGGAACTATTTCTTAAGACAGCAGCTGGCATAGAGCAGGAGCAGATGAAAACCAGAGATGCGGTAACAGAACCATGGAAATTGAAGCTTGAAAAAGATGGGATCAAAAGAAATGCGATCTGGAAAGATATCAAAGGAGAAAGAGGGGGATTTATAGAGTGGTGGAAATATGAAATCGCAGCTTACCGATTGGACAAATCCCTTGAGTTGAACATGATTCCGCCTACAGTTGAGAAGAAATTTAGAGGAAAATCCGGGTCCTGCCAGCTATGGATTACCTCAAAAATTGACGTACGAACGAAAGTCCAAAAAAATATCAAGGTTCCCCAAAATAAAGCAAAAAGTTTCCAACGAGCCGGTTATATTCAGCAAGCCTTCGATAATCTGATCGGTAATATAGACCGGCATATGGGAAATGTGCTTATAACTGAGGATTGGAGAGCCATCTTAATAGATCATTCCCGTGCCTTTCGTATAGAAGAGAAGTATAATAAACAACTCTTATTTCAAGATCAATCCGACGATCAGAATTTCATAATGAAAGAGCTTCCTCGGGTTTTTGTTGAAAAAATAAAATCTTTGGATTTTGATCTAGTAAAACAGATAGTCGGTGAGTATCTTACCGAGGGGGAAATAAAGGCACTAATCGGGCGTAGAAATCGATAACCAGATCAAAAAATATGGTGAAAAAACTGTTTTGTACTAAGGAAAAAGCGATATCCATGAAAAAAAATCGGTTTTAAGGAGAGAAATTTATGAGAACAGCCTTTTTATTTTTTTCGACGATTATTTTGCTGGCAGCATGTTCAAAGACGAAGGACTATGGCCCTGAAAAAACTGAAATGAGACCGGGCCTTGAAGTTTTCATGGATAAATTTATCCCTTTGGTTGAAGGAAAAAAAGTAGGGCTTATAACCAATCCCACGGGAGTTGACAGGAATATGAATACCACTATTGATCTCTTCGCAGACAATCCTGATATTAATTTAGTAGCTCTATATGGACCGGAACATGGTGTTCGCGGTAATGCCCAAGCAGGAGAATATGTCCCTTTTTATATTGATGAAAAATATGACCTACCGGTTTTCAGCTTATATGGCCAGTCAAGGATTCCGGATCCTGAAATGCTGAAGAATATTGATGAGTTTATGCGGAGTTTCGATTCTGAGGATACAGAAAAGATCCCGGACAGTTCGATGATGACCGGAATTGATATCATGGTTTATGATATCCAGGATGTAGGTACGCGCATTTATACCTATATAGCTACCATGGCTTACTGTATGCAGGCATGTGGTGAAAACAATATTAAATTCATAGTCCTTGACAGGCCGAATCCCATAAATGGGTCAATGCTGGAAGGGCCTATTTTGGAATTTCCGGAATTCAGTTCTTTTGTCGGGCTTTATCCCATCCCTGTGAGACACGGTATGACAACAGGAGAGTTAGCTCTTCTGTTCAATGATCGTTTCCTGAGCAAAAAAGCCGATCTCACTGTTATCCCAATGGAAGGCTGGACACGCTCTATGTGGTATGATCAGACTGAACTTCCTTGGATCATACCATCGCCAAATATGCCGGCCTTGGACACTGCTCTGGTCTATCCTGGGCAGGTATATTTAGAAGGAACAAATATATCTGAAGGCCGGGGAACGACCAAGCCATTTGAAATTTTCGGGGCTCCTTGGATCGATGGTCATGAGTTAGTTAGAAATTTAAATCAGATGGATTTGCCCGGTGTTAAATTTAGAGAAGCCTGGTTTACACCAGTTTTTTCTAAGTATGCAGGTGATCTCTGCGGTGGAGCACAACTTCATATCAAAAATCGTGATCTGTACAAGCCTTTTTTTACTACTTTAAGTATTATTCGCACTATTTCCAATATGTATCACGCAGAATTTAAATTTCATAAGGATTATTTTGATCAAACCATGGGAACAGAGAAAATCAGGCTGGCTTTAGAAAAGGGCGAGGATATTGTTTCTATAATCAAATCCTATGAAGACGATCTGCATGATTTTCAAGAAATGAGAAAAAATTATCTTTTATACTAAACTGAATAAATCTGCGAGATCAAGCTTGTATTCGTAAGAAACTAGTAAGCAATTTAATCAATTTTTGAAATCTGGATCGGAAAGAGGGGAGTCAGACTTTCAATAAGATGTTTATAATCGGATGAAAGTAATAAAATTACATAATTCTCATCGCTTCGGCTGGGAATCATTAGTACAGATCCTGGGTTGTAAGCCTTTTTTGGGGGAATAAGTTCAAAAAAAAGAAGACCTATTTTTTCTCCATTGATTTCGAGGATAAGTTCATCTCCATTATTAAATCCTGCACTTAGGGTGTGCTCCTTTGTCCAGTTGGTGGAAATCATTAAATTTGTCTCTCTGAACGGCTCTATCCGCATGATGTTTCCTTTTAAATGTCCTGGTACTGCTTCTGCCTGTCCGGCATTTAATTCCAGTGATGAAAAAAAATCAGATTTTAATTCCGGATTGATTTGGATATTTGAGATTTCATGCAGAATACCTCTGAAATCCAGCTGTGAGCTGAACCAGGCTGTTGGAAGTTTAATCCCTTCGACTTCTTGATAGGAGTTAATTTCATGGTTTATCTCATAGTTTCCTTCTTCAGGACCGAATCCTTTTAAGGAAAATCGTTTAATACGATAATCCTCTGTATCAACCAAGATTTCTACATCCAGAACCCCTTCTTTAGATGTCAGAACAATGTAATTTCTTGATCCAATTTTTTTTTCTCCTTGATATTCAAGCTGATCGGCGAATTTCATCAGGGTAAAAAAACCGCAGCGTAATTTTGCCAGGGCCTGATAGGTTGAGGACAGAAGCGGTCTAAGTTCTCCTGCACGATTGTAGCAATTCCGAATGACACCTTCTGGAGTAGTAAGGATTATCTCTGTTATAACAGGATCTTTCCCGGAAGTCATTTTCATGATTCCTGTTGTCGATATGTAATAATGGCGGGGTCCTGCGTCAAAGGAATAAGCATTAATTTTTGAAAGTATCTCCAGACCTCCGGCTGTCTCAATATTTTTTTCGATAATCTTTTCAATCTCAGTTTTTGGATTTGATTGTGAATATAAAGTAACCACTGAAAAAATGAAAGCTATCATTATAAAGGTGATCGTTTTAGACATATTTTTTCCTCATTTTCATTTTAATCGATTAGATTTAGGGCTTCAAGCAGGAACAAGAAGAATAGGACTGATTAAACCACAATCGGGGAGGCATCAGGATTCATAGGATTGATCCGGGAATATAATGAGAATAGAAAAGGATAGCTGTCTTTAAGGTGCTGGTTATATGCGATCCAAACCAAGACCAATTGGGAATAGGCTCTCCGAAGATCAGTTTTCAGATGTGAGAGATCGGTTTCGGGAAGATTATAGATTTTTTCTCCCCTGAATTCCAATTCCTCGGTCAAATGGGAGATGGCCCACATCAGATCTGTAAATATTTCATGTTCCAAAAGAGTAGAATTCTCTAAAAGACGAAGCATAAAAGGGTGTTTGCTGGATAAAAATTTACGAAGTTCAACCAGATCATTAACATCAAAATCGATCTTATATTTGAAGTTTTTAGAGGCATTAATGGCAGCCGCAAAATCCTTTTTGCCCCATTCGAGATTGATGCAGAGCTTTTTCTCGAGTTCAGAGCTATTTTCCGTAAACTTTGAGAACCTGGATAAAAGCTCTAAACCGACCTCACTAAAAAAGGTACCGATGACCATATTCAATTTTTTAAAAATAGTCTTCTTTTCCCGGCGGGCTAAAATACGTTCAATAAATAGAATAACCAGTAACACATCCAGGAAAACAAAAGCAATATCTCCCACCAGATATATGAATATATGATGTAAATCCCGAAAAATTAGATAGTGAATGGAATAAGTAATCGCTGAAGCCAGAACCAATGTCAGGCTAACTAATAATGTCCAATTATAATATTTTTTCATGACACCTCCCTCAGCTATTTTTTTAAATCCGTTTCTTTGGATTGTGGCCGATCTTCATTTCATGTTGATTTAATTTATCCGATCCTCATTCAAGGAAATGCTTAGACGGTTAAATAAGATCACGAGATTGAATTCATCAATTTTTTCAGAGGAAACAATATATTAATATGGTAGATAAATCAAATAAAAATTGACAGATGTTCAGTAGTTGCACTAAAATTTGGAAACCTATGAGGAAAGAGTTTTTATCTCAAAATATGGAGATTCTGCTGCCTTCCCCAATCCCCATCGATATTTTAAAGGTTAGATCTATATTCATGTTAACGGAATGGATCGGCTGCCTATGGAGAATAAAATGATCATTAAATTAGATTATAAAGTGAAAGAGATCGTGTTAAAAGATGAAGGCGTAAAAAATGTAAGAAAAAAGATATTGATCGGGACTGCAGATGGTTCTGAAAACATAATAATGAGAAGATTCATGATTTTTCCCGGAGGAAATACTCCTTTTCATGATCATCCCCATGAACATGTGATAAGGGTAGAAAAGGGGAGAGGGGTGGTGGTAGATGGAGAAGGAAAAGAGAGGACCATAGGAGTGGGTTCAAGTCTTTTTATTAGCGGTGGAGAAAAACATCAGTTTAAGAATCCCTTTTCGGAACCATTTGGGTTTCTTTGTATTATTTTAAATCAAGATAAAGTTGCTCAATGATAATTAAGAAAAAAATAAAGTGCAATATAAATAAAGCGATTGAATTTTTGCTTGCACGGGGGAATCTGCCCATATTGTACTGGCTGAAGAAGGATATCCTGGAAGTTCCGGTAGATAGAGAATATAAAAATCTCCAGAAGTATGCCGCCCGAATTCGCTTATTAGAAGCACAAATGCCTAACGGAGGTTGGTGCAAGAAAATGAATGCCGGTCCTCCCCAATGGGAAAAAACATATTATATTGTCGACACTCTCCGGAATGCTTTTAGGCTGTATAATTATGGCTGCACATTAAACGATAGAGGCATTGATAAGATCATCGATTTTCTTTTTTCAACCCAAACAGCGGAAGGGGATTTCAGAGGTGCTTATCTTAATGAATATGCTCCTACCTATCATGCTCTCACCTTAGAAATTCTATGTCTTTATGGATTTCATGATGATAAACGAACTCAAAAAGGATTTCGCTGGTTGGTAAAGAACCGTCAAGATGATGGTGGTTGGGTCATTCCTTATAGGACGATCGAAAAGAACGAATTGAAAAAAAGATACAATTTTGAAGCGCAGTTGAAATTATCTCCCGTTAAGCCGGATAAAAAACAGCCCTCTTCTCATCTGGTTACTGGTATGGCATTACGCGCTCTTGCTCTGTCTGATAATTGGAGAAGTAAAAAAGAAACCATTAAAGCAGGAGAACTTCTCATCAGCCGATTTTTCAAACCCGATAAATACGAGGATAGATGCGAACCAATTTTCTGGGAAGAGTTTACCTATCCATTCTGGGCCACTGATATTCTCAGCAGTCTTGATTCCCTGGCTAAAATTGGCTTTCTTCCTGAGGAAAATGAAGGGGTTCAGAATGCGCTGGAATGGCTGCTGAAAAAGCAGAAATCTCAGGGGCATTGGGAATCAGGATTAAAAAAAGCCACGTTGGAAGAGCATTTATGGATCACTTTGATCGTTTTAAGAATTTTGAAGAATTTCGGCCTTCTTGAGATTTAAGCTTATTATTCTTTTATCAACATTTCAGTGTATAAATTCAATTAACTGATCCTCCATCTGCCGAATAATTCCCAGGAGTCTGAGTCTGATGGATTGGAATTCTTGAAGGATCACATAGAATTCTTTTTCCATATCCTCAAATATCAAAGGATTATCTAGTGAACTTCCAGAGTGAAAGCAATTTTTTATATTGCGTATAAGTTGGTTCAGTTTATCCACTTGCAAAATTCTTGACTCAAGTATCTTTTGAGCCTCAAAATGATAATGACTGAAAACATTCGCCCATTCAGTATTCTTTCCCTTTTTTAGAATAATACTGATCTCTTCTAAAACAAGTACCAATTCCTGAACCCGCCATTTTTCTATTTTTTGCATCTTTTTTTTATTAACATAAAATCCTAACTAGAACCAAATATACCATTAATACAAAGTATTTAAAAATCTTATTATTTCGAAGTATAATAAAAAATTAATTATACAGAGAAATTTAAAAAATGCGATGAAATATTTTTTAGGTTTGGGCAGTAACCTTGGAGACAGAGCCGAAAATTTAAAGAGAGCCATAGCCTTTTTGGAGAAAGATGGCTGCAGAATCGTGAAGGTTTCTTCTATTTACGAAACTCAACCTACTGATTACATCGATCAACCCTGGTTTCTTAATCAGGTGATAGAGATCGAAACCGAGCTGAATAACCGGTTTTTGTTTTCTCTTTTAAAGAAAATTGAAAAGAAGTTAGGCCGAAAAAAAACGATACCCAAAGGCCCCAGGACCATTGATATAGATATTCTCTTGTGTGAAATGAATGTTATAAAGACAAAAAAATTGATCATTCCCCATCCCATGCTGGAAAAAAGAAATTTTGTTTTAATCCCATTAGCAGAAATCGCACCGGATATTATTCATCCGCTTTTAAATAAAACGATAAAAGAATTACTAAGCATAAATAATGAAGGTTCCCTTGTTAATAAAATTGATCCTAACCAGAATTAAGATCAGAAAGCATCCTCATAATGATTGATAGAAAAATTTTGTGATTCTTCATCAAAGAGTAAAGATAAAACATCAAAACGGCATTCCCTATCTTCCATTTTATTGATGATGATATAACCTTGGGCTGCCTTCCTGATTTGATTTTGCTTTAAACCGGATATGGCTTCTTCTGGAAATCCGAATTTTTGACTCCTTCGGGTTTTTACTTCAATGAAAACCAGTGTGTTTTTATGGAAAGCGATGATATCTATCTCTGCCCTGTGAAAACGAAAACCAGTATCTACTATTTTAAATTTTTTTTCTTTTAAATAGTTTAACGCAGCCGATTCTCCTGCCTTTCCCAATTCAAAAGCGGAACAAGGGTTCATGTTTTTTCAGATTCTCCATTTTCCTTTCTTTTATCTATCATCTTCCAGCGAATCCCATCTCGGGTGTCCTCCAGTAATATACCTTGGGCCAGCAGTTCATCCCTGATCCGGTCAGCTGTTTTAAAATCTCTAGCTTTGCGTGCTTTTTCTCTTTCCTCGATCTTTTTCTTGATCTCATCGGATAATTCGGTGGTTTTTCTTTCCGGAAGAACAGCTAAGACTTGGTTGAACCGGTTAATGGTATCCAACAGGCGTTTTGAATCAGATGAATACATGTTCCCTTTATTGATATAGGAATTGATCCTTCTAACCAACTCAAATATTGCTGTTAATGCGGTTGAAATATTTAGATCATTGCTAAGGCCTTCGCGGAATTTGATCTCTGTTTCTTCGATAATCTTTTTAATGTCTGAATTTTCTCCCTTTTCAAAGGAATGATTTTCCAATTCGTAAACAAAATCTGCCATTCTTTTCAGAGAAATATCAGCCTGATTAAGATTGTCAAAAGTAAAATTTAATGTCTTCCGGTAATGTGTAGAAAGTAACAAGAACCGGACAGATAAGGGAGAATATCCTTTATCGAGTAAAAATTTTAAGATATACTGGTTGCCTTTTGATTTGGACATCTTTTCCCCATCAGTGATCAGATACTGGCAGTGAAGCCAATAATTGACGAATTTTTTACCACTGTAGGCCTCAGATTGAGCGATCTCGTTTTCATGATGAGGAAAAATGTTATCCACTCCTCCACAATGGATATCGAAATGATCACCCAGATATTTAGAACTCATCGCAGAACACTCGATATGCCATCCAGGACGTCCTTCTCCCAATTCAGTTTCCCAGAAGAATTCCCCTTCCTTTTTTTGTTTCCAGAGAGCAAAATCATAGATGCTTTCTTTTTCGTATTCATCTGATTCTATTCTTTGGCCTGGCCTTAATTCAGATAGATTGATCTTGGATAATTTTCCATAGTCAGTAAATTTGGTTATATCATAATAAATGGAACCATCTTTTTTATAGGCATATCCTTTCTCGAGCAGTTTTTTAATGATCTTTACCATATCTTGAATATGCTCCGTGGCTTTTGGATATACATCGGCCCTATCTATATTCAGCATGTCGATGTCATCAAAAAAAGCTTTTATATATTTATCCGTATATTCATTCAGGCCACACCCTTTTTCCTTAGCCGCTTTAATAATTTTATCATCGACATCAGTGATATTCATCACATGGGTCACTCGGTAACCCATATAAACTAAAAATCTTTTTAATAGGTCCTCGAAAACATAGGCACGATAATTTCCTATATGGGCGTAATCATAAACGGTAGGACCGCATGTATACAGTTTTACCTCACCAGGTTTCAGAGAAACGAATTCTTCCAACTTGCCGCTTAGAGTGTTAAAAAATCTGATCATAATGGTTTAATTATTGACAAAATCTTAGAACAAATCAAGAAACGCATTCAATTATTTAGGCCATATTTTGTCTTGACAACAAGAGGTATACAGAATATCTTGACTATTCCAAGTATTAAAATCTGGAAAGGAATCCAAAAAACATGAAACCTGTTATAGGGATACGACGCGAAGATAAAAATCAATGGGAAAAGCGGACGCCGATCATACCATCCCATGCCGGAGAATTTATCAATAGTCATAATATTGACATCCAGGTTCAGCCTTCCTCAATTCGAATTTTTTCAGATCAAGATTTCAAAAGGGAAGGAGCCCAGATAAAGGAAGATCTGTCTGAATGTGAGGTCATTTTTGCACTTAAAGAAATTCCCCAGGAATTTTTCAGCAAAAACAAAACCTATCTCTTTTTTTCTCATACTATAAAAGGGCAAAAACATAATATGCCAATGTTGAAACGAATGATGGAATTAGAATGCACCTTGATCGAATATGAAAAGATCACCAATGAAAAAGGGATAAGGTTAGTCTTTTTCGGAACTCAAGCAGGGAAAGCCGGAATGATAGAAACCCTTTCTGCCTACGGCCGCAGGATGGTTCATGAAGGGATTCCCAATCCATTTACTGCAGTCGAGCAACCCTATGTCTACAGCAGTTTAGTGGAAGCAAAAGAAGTAATTAAAAAAATCGGTTGGGATATTCATGAAAAAGGACTCCCTCCTGCTATGGTTCCATTATTTTGCGGAATTACAGGCTATGGCCGTTCTTCCAGAGGTGCTCAGGAAATTTTGGATTTGCTGCCGGTGGAAGAGATTAACGCCCGGGATATGGCTGTTTTTATGGAACAAAAGAATTTTTCTTCCAATCGTGTCTATAAAGTTGTTTTTACGGAAGAAGACATGGTCGAACCAGTTTCACCCGGGAAAAAATTTGATCTGCAGGATTATTACTCATATCCAGGGAGTTACCGCTCTATTTTTGATCAATATCTTCCTCATCTTAGTATTTTGGTTAATTGTATCTATTGGACCGAGGATTATCCCCGTTTTGTGACCAAGAGTTCCCTTAAGGATCTCTTTACGAAAGAAAAATCTCCTAATCTGAAAGTAATTGGAGACATATCTTGTGATATCCAAGGTTCTGTCGAATGCTCCTTAAAAACTACTACACCAAGTGAACCGGTTTATGTTTTTGACCCTTTATCAGAGAAGGTAACAGATGGTATTAAAGGAAAGGGAGTTGTGGTTATGGCAATTGATAATCTTCCTGCAGAAATTCCGCTAGAATCTTCTGTGTTTTTCAGTGAAACATTAAAGCCATTCATACCTCAAATTGCCCGGGCAGATTATAAAACGGTTTTTAAAAAATGTCAGCTTCCCGATCCCATAAAAAAAGCCGTTATTCTATATCAGGGAGATTTGACTCCTGACTTCGAATACATGAAGAAATTTTTGTAAATAATAAAGTCGATTTTTGAAAGGACAAGAGTATGTCAAAGAAAATATTAGTTTTGGGTGCGGGATTGGTTGCGGGGCCTCTTGTGAAATATTTGTTGGATCAGCCTGATTTTGAAGTTATAGTTGCTGATATTATTGCGGAGAAAGCAGGAAATATGATCGGATCCCATCCCAAAGGACGATCTCTCGTGTTAGACAGCCGGAACGATGCTAATCTGGAAAATGCGGTTAAGGAGGTTGATCTTGTAGTTAGTCTCCTGCCTTTTACATTTCATCCGAAAGTAGCCAGCCTGTGTCTTCGTTATAAGAAGAATATGGTTACGGCTTCATATGTCAATCCCCAGATCCAAGCGATGGATAAGGAGGCCAAGCAGGCCGGTATTACTATTTTAAATGAAGTCGGACTCGATCCTGGAATCGATCATATGGAAGCCATGAGGATAATAGATAAACTAAAAGCAGACAGAGCAAAAATAATAAGTTTCAGATCTTTTTGTGGAGGATTGCCTGCTCCTGAGGATTGTGATAACCCCTGGAATTATAAATTTTCCTGGAGCCCTTTGGGTGTCCTCCATGCCAGTAAAAGCCCGGCTGTTTACCTGGAAAGATCAAAGCCCGTTGAAGTCTCTTCAGACCGTCTCTTTGATTCGTGCCGTGAAATCAGGATTGAAGGTCTCGGAGTTTTTGAAGGGTATCCCAACCGCAATTCTTTGCCTTATATCGATCTATATGGGATCGATTCTGTAGAAACTATGCTGCGGGGAACTCTTCGCTATCCTGGTTGGTGTCAAACCATGAAGTATGTTATAAAGCTTGGCCTTCTCGATGAGGAGGTCAGAGATTTTAAGGGAATGACTTATGAAGATTTTATGAGATTACTGCTTAAAATACCGGAAGGCCAAGAGGTAAACGAATATATATCCTCCTTTTTAGGAGTGCCGTTGGATTCTGAAATTTTGCGCAAACTTGAATGGTTGGGCCTTTGGGATGATGATGTTATTTCGATCGAAAGAGGAACAGCCATGGAAGTTATAAGTGACCGGATGTATGCACGGATGTTCTATCGTTCCAGGGAAAGAGATATGATTGTTCTGCAACATGAATTTATTTATAGAAAGCAAGACGGAAGCCAAGAAAAAATAATTTCTTCACTGGTAGATTATGGTATTCCTGGGAAAGATTCATCCATGGCCCGTACAGTCGGTCTGCCGGCAGCCATTGGAACAAGATTGATATTGAATGGAAAAGTAAAGGAAAAGGGAGTTATAATTCCTGTTCGAGAAGAACTATATGGTCCTATTCTCAAAGAACTCGAAAATCAGGGGATTTCATTCGTCACCAAACAAATACCCATGAATTCCTGATTAAAGTCTAATTCCGTTTGCTTGACTTAGGTCTGATCTGCTTTTAAAAAAGCTGGGGGCGTCGTTTGATTTTCTGGAATAGGATTCAGATTGATCCAATTTTATGGTAAAATAAAAAATTGAACAGGAGGAGGATAAAAATGATAAGAAAACCTGCGGTTGCTGGTCAGTTTTATCCCGGTGATCCTGACAAATTAAAGGAAATGCTCAATGATATGGTCGATCCAGCAATAGAGAAGAAAAAAGCTTTCGGAATCATATCTCCTCATGCTGGTTTCGTTTATTCCGGAAGAGTTGCCGGTGCGGTCTTTTCATCTGTTTTCCTTCCGGAAAAATATATAATCCTCGGCCCTAATCATGCTGGGGCAGGAGCCTTGTTCTCGCTGTATGAAGAGGGATTTTGGGAAACCCCTCTTGGAAATGTTCCCATAAATGAAGATCTGGCTGAAGTTTTAAAGAAAAACTCAGATCTTTTTGAAACCGATCAAGCCTCACATGTATATGAACATTCGCTTGAAGTTCAAATTCCCTTCATTCAATATTTCAAAAAGGATTTCAGCATCGTGCCGGTTACTGTGTCTCCTTATGCAACGCTTGATCAGTTGAAAGAATTAGGAAAAGCCATTGCCAAAAGTATAAGCAGCGAAGATATTTTGTTGGTTGCCAGTACGGATATGAGTCATTACATATCACAGGAACAAGCTAAGGAGAAAGACTTTTCAGCTATAGAAAGAATCTTAAATTTGGATCCGGAAGGTTTATTTCAAGTGGTTAAACAAAAACACATCAGCATGTGTGGCTTTCAACCGACTATTGTTGTCTTGACTACCGCCAAACTTTTGGGTGCAGATAAAGGGGAATTGATCAAATACCAAACATCTGGTGATGTTTCCGGTGATTATCAGGAAGTTGTTGGTTATGCGGGAATTAGGATCATTTGAGTTCCCTGTGAAGTTGAAAATTTTCAGATTTAATGTTATAAAAAATGTGTAAAAAAGATATTTTCAGCTCCAAATATTCATGAGCGGTTTTCTCCATTCCAAAATGGAGAAAGTTTAAAGAATAAACACGAATGGAAATAAAAATAGGTTTAATTTCGAAATATGAGCCGATGGTATTGATATATTAATAAGAAGTTGCATAAGGTAATCCAGTGAAGTCACTTAATTTAAGAGATAAAGATATCTATATTTTAACTAAGATAATCGAGCATTATCTCAGGACAGGAAAAGCCGTTAGTTCA
>CAZLBV010000234.1:0-3208 GCA_964557845.1 uncultured Eubacteriales bacterium
ATAAACCACAATCTGATGAAAAAAGTGTTTTCCGTAAAATATTCCAACTTCATGTTAATAAATTGGTTATCATTACTATCGGCATTTTTTATGAATAGTTCAGGCTAATAATCCAGTATTGGCTATTCGTACTTAAGAGCGTCTACCGGATCTGCCAATGATGCCCTTATGGCCTGATAGCTGACTGTTAGTAAAGCAATCAAAAAGGCGATGCCTCCTGCCAGCAAAAACAAACCAAAACCTATTCCAGACCTGTAGGCGAAATTCTGGAGCCAGCGGGACATGACCCAATACGCCACCGGCCAGGCGATCACATTGGCCAGCAGGACCCATTTGGTAAACTCTTTGGAAAGCAGGGCGGCAAGGCCCGGTGCCGATGCACCTAAAACTTTCCTTATCCCGATCTCCTTGGTGCGCCGCTCAGCAGAATAGGATGCAAGGCCAAATAACCCAAGACATCCGATAAATATCGATAAAAAGGCAAAATAACTGAATATATTCTGCAGATTTTCTTCTGACCGGTATAATTGATCGAAGTTTTCATCAACAAAATAATAAGAAAATGGATAATCAGGCCTCAATTCCTCCCAAATATTTTTAAGGAAGGCCATGGTTTGGGGGATATCTTTTGGGCTGATCCTGACGGATATCTGAATAAGATCAGTCAAAGAGAGAAACATCACGATCGGAGAGATCTCTTGATGGAGCGATTCAAAATGAAAATCTTTCACAACCCCGATGATCTGTCCCTTTCTCCGGCCGTAACCAAAACCCTGGCCAATGGCTTCTTCCGGTGACTCCCAGCCTATTCTTTTGACAGCGGTCTCATTGAGGATAAAAGCCTGCTCAAAATCTGTTCCCATTTCCCGGGAAAAATTCCGGCCGGCAGCCAGCTCCATTTTAAATGTAGGAATATAATCATGATCCACCATCAACTGAGCAATGCGGAAGGTTATGGGCCGGCTGGTTTCCCCGCTCAGCACGCTTGCTCCGGCGGAATCGAGCAGTCGGCCGGAAGGTACTCTTTTCGCAGCCGACACACTTAAAATCGCTGGATTTTCCAGCAGGCGCGCTTTAAAGGTATCGAGATTTCTTACCATAGCCGGGCTGCTGGGTAAAACCACCACATGCTCTTCATCAAAACCGAGGCTTTTGGTGCGCATGAAGTCCAACTGCTGTGAGACAACTCCCACACAGATGATCAGTATTATGGAAGTCATAAACTGGAAAACAACCAGAACCGTTCTAAAAGAAATGCCTTTTTTCCCTGCGTCCAGTTTCCCCTTGAGCACCCGAATGGGCTTAAATGACGAGAGGAACACAGCCGGATAAATCCCGGAAACCAAGCCGACACATATGGCAAATACAAACATCAAGACAAAAAAAGAAATATTTTCCATGAAGTTTATCGACAGGTTCCTTCCAATGAATTGATTAAATTTCGGCAGCACCAATAGGACTAACGCAATTGCTATTAAAAGAGAAATAACGGCCGTAATTATGGATTCACTCAGAAACTGACGGATCAGCTGAGCTCTCTGGGCTCCAACAACCTTACGGAGGCCCACTTCTCTCGCCCGGCCGGATGATCTGGCAGTAGATAGGTTCATGAAATTGACACAGGCGATCAAAAGCACAAAAAAAGCGATGATTGAAAAAACATATACATAGGTGATATCACTGTTGGGCTCGATCTCTGAGTCAAGATGGGAGTAGAGATGGATATCTGTCAGCTTCTGAAGCTCCAGTTTAGTTCGATCACTCATCCCCGGTGACATGTGTTTGTCGATGAAAGGATCAAGCCGGCTTTTTAGGTGAGTTATATCATAATTCTCAGGCAGAAGCAGATAAGTCGCATAGTTGTTGCTCCCCCAATTCTGCAAGGCTTGCTCGCCGACGACCGCTGCAAAGGTCTTGAAGGATGCCAGAAAATCCGCATGGAAGTGGGAATTATGCGGAAGCGGCTCTATGACTCCTGTCACCTTCATATCGGCTTTTTGGGATGAAGTATGAATGGCAATTGACCTTCCGATCGGATCTTCGTCGCCAAAGTATTTTTCTGCAGTATCCTTAGTCAAAACCACAGTGAATGGATCTTGCAGAGCAGTCTCAGGATCGCCTGAGGTCATATTAAAGGAAAATATCCGGAATATATCTGCTTCGGCAAAAAAGAACTTCTCTTCTTCAAAAAAATGAGAATCACGGCTGACAAGGAGTCCTCCTACCTTGATCATCCTCGCGGCATGAATTATTTCCGAAAAATCATTCTTAAGCAAAGGGCCAATGGGTGGAGCTACATGACCCAGATGGAGATTGACTACTCCATCTTCGTTGAACCATTTTCTAGTGACCCGGTAGATACTATCGTGGTTTTCATGAAACTTGTCATAACTCAGCTCATCAAATACAAAGAGCATGATCAAGATACAGCAGGTCAAACCTATGGCTAAACCGGCTACATTGATTAAACTGTAGCCGATGTGCCTTCTAATATTACGGAACGCAATCTTCAGATAATTTTTAAACATATCAGCCCATTTCTCCCAAGGATAAACTTATTCATCTAATTTATAAAACGCAAAATTATCTTAATAGGTTTACACTATTTTTATCTTTATATAAAGATTGCAGAAGGTGCTGCTCTTTTTTCTTCGGATAAATCTATTTGGAAGATGGATGCGAACGAGTTTCGTATTTTTTTAAAAATGAAGATATGGGAAGATTTTCAGGGAATGGGAGTCTAAATATTTGAAACCGATCACTACGAGGTAAAAGACATGGAATATAGTGTGAAATTATTACCTTATCTTATCCTTTCAGTCCTATTCTTTTCTATCTTTTCTGCCTTCGGATTTTTCATGAGCCCAAAGCAGGAAGACCTTGATGTAAGAGTAAAAAAATTCCTTGATGCCAATAGATGGGGATGGCGGGATATGAACGTGCCGGAGGTTGATGGCCAAACACTACACGATATTATCCTCAAAAACAAATACACCCGTGCTCTGGAAATTGGGACATCTACAGGCCACTCCTCTATCTGGATCGCCTGGGCTTTGAGTAAAACCGGCGGAAAGTTGATCACAGTCGAAATAGATGAGCAGCGGCACCAACAGGCTCTAGAGAATTTTAAAGAAGCCGGTTTATCTGAATACATAGATGCCCGTCTCGGAGATGCCCATGAGATCGTTCCAGCTTTAGAAGGGCCCTT
>CAZLBV010000235.1:0-8459 GCA_964557845.1 uncultured Eubacteriales bacterium
ATTTTCGCCGCTTTCGCGCTTCTCCCATTTGACACCTCCATGTCTCTTAGTAATTTATATCAAGCTTTTCGAGGTGTCTACTGTTTCGGGGAAGTCCTATCTCCTATCTTCTATCTTCTCATCTATCTTCTGTTTTCTAGTTTTGTGTTAAAATAAGCAGTCATGTTGGAAGAGATCCGGATAAAAAAAGCCGCTCAGCATAATCTGAAAAATATTGATGTGAATATTCCCAGGAATAAACTGGTTGTCGTTACCGGGCCTAGTGGTTCGGGAAAGTCCTCCCTTGCCTTTGATACCCTTTTTGCCGAGGGGCAGCGGCGTTATATTGAGTGTCTCTCCACATATGCCCGCCAATATATAGATCAGATGGAAAAACCCGAAGTGGAGTCGATCGAGGGGATCTCCCCCTCAATCTCCATCGATCAGAAAACGATCTCCTCCAATCCCAGATCAACGGTCGGGACAGTTACCGAAACTTATGATCTGATGAGACTGCTTTTTGCAAGAGTGGGAATACCTCATTGCCACCAATGCGGGCGTCAAGTGGAATCACAATCCCCCGAACAAATTTTAAATAGAATAAAGGATCATTATACCGGAGAACGCGTTATGTTTCTGGCTCCGGTGATTCGGGGACGAAAAGGCGAGTATCATCAGCTTTTCGAAAGAATGAGAAAGAAAGGATTCATTCGAGCGAGAGTTGATGGAAATTTTTTGGATCTGGATGAAGATATTAGTTTGGAAAAGACTAAACTGCACAGTATTGATATACTAATTGACGAGATTGAGGTTTCATCCTCCCAGGAGGCCAGAATTAAAGATTCCATAGATCTGTCTATGGAGATGACAGAAGGAAATCTTTTAATAATTGATGGAAAGGGGAAGGAAAGATTTTTTTCATCCCGTCTGCTGTGCCCGGTCTGTGATATAAGTCTCCCTGAATTTGAACCGCGTTCATTTTCTTACAACAGCCCGTATGGTGCCTGTCCCCGCTGTCATGGATTGGGATTTTTAACCAGGATAAATAGTTATGGAGAAACAGAGGTCACTGATGATGTTTGTCCTCAGTGTGGCGGTGCCAGACTGCGAAAGGAAAGTCTGGGAGTCATGGTAGGAGGGAAGAATATTTATGAATACTGCATTCTTCCTTCCGACCGATTATTAGAGGAATTGTCCTCTTTGAATTTTTCTCCTTCGCAGGAGTTAATAGTTTCAAGGATAAGGAAAGAATTGATCGACCGGCTCCAGGTTATGTTGGATTTGGGCATGTCGTACCTTCATTTGGATAGGCCGACAGCTACCTTATCAGGAGGGGAAGTACGCCGGGTAAGATTAGCCGCCCAGGTAGGAGTTCGCTTAAGAGGAGTTCTTTATGTTTTGGATGAGCCTACCATCGGACTTCATCAGAAAGATAATTCCAGGTTGATCACTCTGCTTAAAAATATTCGCGATGATGGAAATTCCGTTGTTGTGGTCGAGCATGATGAACAGACTATAAGGTCTGCCGATACCATCCTTGATCTCGGACCGGGAGCAGGTGAAAGAGGAGGTGAGGCGGTAATCCAGGGTGAATTAAGCCGGGTGCTTGCGTCTCAGAAATCACTGACTGCTTTGTATCTTAAGGGTGAAAAATCCATCCCGGTTCCTACAGAAAGGAGAAAGCCTAAAAAATGGATGGAAATTATTGGCGCGGCTGAACACAATCTCAAGAATCTGAATGTCAGGATTCCTTTGGGTGTTATGACTGTATTGACTGGAGTTTCCGGGTCCGGCAAAAGCACTCTCGTTTATGATATTCTCTACCGGAGTTTGTCCAATATTTTTTACAAATCAAAAGTGAGGCCGGGAAAACACCGGGATATCTTGGGAATAGAAAATATAGATAAGGTTGTTTCTGTCGACCAAAAACCGATCGGCCGGACTCCACGTTCCAATCCTGCCACGTACACCGGGGTCTTAACATCTCTCAGGCAGATGTTTGCTATGACTCAGGAAGCAAAGATGAGAGGATACAGTGCCAGCCGTTTCAGCTTTAACCTTCCCGGGGGGCGGTGCGAGGAGTGTGAAGGAGCAGGGGCTAAAAAGATAGAAATGCATTTTCTTCCGGATGTCTTTGTAACCTGCGACCGCTGTGGGGGGCGAAGGTACAATAAGGAGACTTTGGCCGTCAAATATAAAGGCAACAGTATAGCAGATTATCTGGAGATGACAGTAGATGAAGCCTATGAGTTCCTCAAAGCTCATCCAGTGATGAAAAGAAAATTAGGAGTTTTAAAAAGAGTTGGTTTGGGATATCTTCGTCTGGGACAACCGGCTCCCACTCTTTCCGGCGGAGAGGCGCAGAGGATAAAACTTACCAAGGAATTAGGGAGAAAAACTACAGGAAATACTCTGTATATTTTAGATGAGCCCACTACAGGTCTTCATTTTGATGATGTGCATCAGCTTCTTCAGGTTCTTTCCGAATTAGTCGAACGGGGAAATTCTATAATTGTGATCGAACACAATCTTGATGTGATAAAATATTCGGATTATATTATTGATTTGGGACCGGAAGGAGGAGAAAAAGGTGGATTTGTCGTAGCCTGCGGGACACCGGAAGATGTAGCTCAGGAAAAGAGCTCCCACACAGGAAAGTTTTTAAAAGCTCTTTTGGAGAAATAATTATTTCCTGGATAAAAACGGTTTTGAAAAATGAATGATAAAGTGAAAAATAATGGCCTTTAAAGACATTACAGGCAATAACCGGGTTAAATCCATTTTGAGTAAAGCCTTGGCTAAGGGAAGACTTCCCAATTCTCTTTTATTTATAGGCCCGGATGGAGTTGGTAAATATGAGACCGCTCTGGTGGTTGCTAAAGCTTTGAACTGTTTGAACAAAAAAGACGATGCCTGTGAGGCCTGTTCTGCTTGTGTCGCAATCAATGAGGACAAAGAGGGAGGCGTTTTTCCTGATGTGATAAGGCTTAGTCCGAAAAATGATACTTTAAGCATCGATCAAATGCGTTTTTTGAAAAACACCTGTTATTTAAAGCCGATGGTAGGGAAAAAAAGAGTTTTTGTTGTCAAAGAAGCGGAAAAGATGAATGACAGCGCTGCCAATTCTCTGTTAAAAATATTGGAGGAGCCTCCTTTGTTTTCCCATATCATTCTAATCTCCAATAATCCCTATCTGATCCTGCCTACGATTAAGTCACGATGCCAGATCGTTACTTTTTCTCCGGTTTCCCGGGAGGATATAGAAAAATCACTGATTCAAAGAGGGTATGCGGCTGAGAGAGCCAGGATCTTGTCTTTAATGGCTGGTGGCAATTTGAAATTGGCTGTGGAAATGGATTGGAATGAAGTGAGGGAGATCAAAGCCAGAACCTGGAATTTTTTTATATCTTTTTTATCTAGAGATAACGCTGTATCAGGATTAAATGAATTAGTTCTCAAACAGAAAACAGATGGTTCTGATCACTTGAAAGAGGTTCTGGGAATTTTACTTTCGTTCTGCCGGGATATAATTTTATTAAAACAAAAAGGCGATATCGATCTGCTTCTCAATCCCGATTATCTCAAGGATTTGACAACAGCAGCCGAGAGACTGCCGCTCAATAGTCTCCAGTCCTGCTTAAGTGAGATAGATCGTGCCTTATATATGATGAATAAAAAGGTGAATGTTAATTTAAACTTAAGTGCGGCTTATTTACGTTTATCGAATTTATTCGGTGCGAGCAGCGATAAATTCTGATAAAATAGTTTGGTCTAATACATTCAGGTAAAGAAAAAATGACAAATTGCGATATAATCTGTGTCCGATCTTATCGATCGGGAAAAGTTTTTTATGCCCGCAGGGCAAAAAAATTATACAAAAATAATGATCTTGTGATCATCGAATCAGATCTAGGCGGTGATGTTGCCGAGGTTGTGGACGTAAACAGTCCCAGATGCCAATATCTGATTAGAATTAAGGATACGGTTAAGATCTTGAGGGATGCTACAGAAGAAGATACCGACAAGATCCAATGGCTCCAGCGGAAAGAAAGAAAGGCATTTGAATTTTGTTTAAAGAAAATTAAAGAACGGAATCTTCCTATGAAATTGGTGACGGTGCGGTATTTTTTTAATGAAAAAAAGGGAATATTTTATTACACGGCTGAAGGCCGGATTGATTTTAGGCAGTTAGTGAAAGACCTGGCCAAAGAATTTAAAATGAGGATAGAGATGCGTCAGATAGGGGTAAGGGATGAAGCGAAGATGATAGGCGGCCTCGGCGTATGTGGACGAGAACTCTGTTGTGCCACCTTTATGAAGAATTTCGAACCCGTAACTATCCAAAAAGCAAAAAAACAGCAGATAGTTATTAATCCCACCAAGATTTCTGGGTTATGCGGCCGTTTGATGTGCTGCCTTGCCTTCGAGGATGAGAGCCGGGGCCGGTTGTATACGGAAGAGGAGAAGGTTGAGGAGTGAATCCGGCCTTCTTGTTTTTCCTTTTAAGTTTTAATTAAACTCGTTAGGAATTTTGAGGTAAAAGATTATACTCCTCATACCGGCCCCGAATTCCGGGATTTTAGATCTTCCCGTTTCTCTCTATAAAAAAATTTGAATTGTGGTGGCCTTTTCATTAACTATAACTTGCCTGATTATTTTGAGTTTGGTTGGAATAAAACACGGCTTGACACGGCAATAAGAATACCTTCAGGTGAGAATGCTTTTACCTGCCAGGAATACTGTTCTCCTGCGACCAAACGGTTTTTAACTTCTTCGGGAAGGGCAATAAAATTATCCTTGGTTGTAGCTCTCCAGATAAGTTCATGGTTATAGATAGAGATTTGATATTCTACGTCTTCTCCTTCACTTTTCCATCTAAATTCATTTGGAACATCTTGAATATTGAAAACTGGTGAGATTAATGTAATGGATTCTCCTCTGACCAGATCCTCATTAATGAAAAATTGAGGAGATTTCGATTTTAAGCTGGGCAACACTCCGACAATAATGACTGTGATCAAGGCCGCCGATAGAGCTACGGTAACCCACTGCCTTGGGGACAGAAATGATAGAACGGATTCGAGGAAAGATTTTTTCTCCTTAACCGGAGCCTCTATTTCCTTAAATATTTCTTTTCCTTTCGCTTTTATTGTGGAGATGATCAAATCTTTTTCCTGCAGTTCTTTAAAACATTCAGGACAATTAAAATAATGCTCCTCAAATTCTGTCTTTTGGTCTTCTGAAAGGCGATTAAATAAATAATCGTCAATCAATTCTTTGTATTTACATTCTTTCATACCCACGCCTCATAATTTTTATACCTATTTTTACTTCATTAATTTAGTCGAAATAATTGACATATGTATGGAAAATAATTATTTTAATAATTTTTGTAGCAACTTTTGGGCATAATTTACCCGCTCGCTAACACGACGAGGCGATATTCCAAGCGTGTCCGCGACTTCTTTTCGGGAAAGTTCCTTATAATAATACAGATAGAGAACTTCTTTATATTTTGGCTTTAATTTTTCGATTGCTTCGGCGATTATTTCTGCTTTTTCTTTGTTTTCAACATGTTCAAATGGTGAGAGAAACGGATCGGATTCAGGAGCATGTTTCAATACTTTAGTCTTTTTTCGAATATGATCAATGATCCTGCGGCTGGTGATCGTGAAAATAAAGGTCCCAATGGATGAATCTCCCCGGAATTCTCCCTTTTTCAGTTTTTCTATGACATTAACCATGATCTCATTGACTATATCCTCCCAATCCGGAGTATAAAAACTTATTGATTTTCTTACCCTGAAACTAACGAGAGGCCTATACTCAGCAACAATTTTGTCCAGGTCAAGATCCAAATTGTTTCGTATCATTTAGATCATTATATAAACTGATTTCAATATTGACAAGAGATTCCAGAAAGGAACAGATTTTTCTTTCTCAATTTTTAAGATACAAAAGCGACTAAAAGAAGTTCTGAATAAAGAGAATAAATGAATAAAAATTCTCCGAGAAAAAGAGTGGGCAGAAATAAGAAAAGAATTATCTGTGTAAAAAATGAAAGAGAATTCTTTAATATTATCGATAATCTGCTCGAGAGTCAGGGTTTTAAACTGGTTGAAATCAATCCCCATAAAGATAAAATCCGAAAACCTGATCTGATTTTTCCTTGATCCTGGTTATTTCAAATAAGTCTCTGGATCGACCAAAATCTCCCTGGGTTTGCTTCCTTCTGAAGAACCGACAATCCCTTCTTGCTCCATTTGGTCGATTATGCGGGCGGCCCGGGCATATCCAAGCTTTAACTTTCTCTGTAAATAAGATGCTGATGCCTGCCCTGTTACCAACACTAATTCTACGGCTTTCTCGAATAATGGATCTTTCTGTTCATCCTTGGGTTCCACATGCCCTGTAGGTTTTTTTAGAACCTTGATGATATCTTCATCATAATCAGGCTGTTGCTGGTCTTTGACAAATTTAGTGAGGCGGGTTATTTCTGGCAATGATATATACGCGCAGTGAAGACGCAGCAAACGGGGATAGTTAGGAGGAAGAAAAAGCATGTCTCCTTGCCCAATAAGTTTTTCTGCACCTGATGTGTCGATGATTATACGGGAGTCAACCTTGGCCGGGACCCGGAAGGCAATACGGCAGGAAAAATTGTTTTTTATAGTCCCGGTTATGACATCAGTGGAAGGCCGTTGGGTTGCCATGACTAGATGGATCCCTACAGCTCTGGCCAGCTGAGCCAGCCGGGCGATACAATATTCAATCTCTTGAGCGCCGATCATCATGAGCTCTGCTAACTCATCGATTATTACAACTATATACGGAAGGGGTTTTAATCTTTCCTTTTCTTCATCTGTCAATTGGTCTTTCTGCTCACTCATGAGTAGATTGACCTGTTTATTGTACTGTTCGATATTTCTGACCTTTAGGTGGCCGAGGATCTGGTAGCGCTCATCCATCTTGTTAATGCAGTCTAACAGGATCGCCTCGGCTTTTCTTGGATCTTTAACCACAGGGCACATAAGATGTGGGATACCGTCATAAACGGAAAATTCCAGACGTTTAGGATCGATCAGGATGAGTTTGACTTCATCTGGCGAGGCTTTATACAGAATACTGGCAATCAGTGAATTCAGGGCAACGCTTTTACCTGATCCCGTAGCTCCTGCGATCAGGAGATGCGGCATGACCGAAAGATCGGTAACGTAGACCTCACCATGAATGGTTTTACCCAAGGCAAATGTTAATTTTGAGGGAGAGTTCAAATACTTTTCCGATTGAATTATGTCTCTGATCTTTATGATTTCCTTTCGATTATTCGGAACCTCGACGCCAAGAGAAGATTTTCCCGGTATCCTTTGGATCCGGACAGAGACCGCTCCTAAAGCAAGAGACAGATCTTCTGATAGATTGGCTACCTGGCTGACTTTTATGCCGGGATAAGGAAAAAATTCATAAGTAGTTATCAATGGTCCTGGATGATATTCTCTGACTTCACCTTCGACCTTAAATTCTCGCAATTTATCTTCAATAGTGGTTTTTTTCCTAAATAGTTCATCTTTATCGATTTTTTCCGCCTCTTGACCTGGGTCTAGTAGATTGAACGGTGGAAACGTATAATCCCCTTTTTTTCCCAATTCTGGAAAAAGATATTCAGGGGGCTGTGTGGATTTTGGAGAATAGGACGGTTCCGGTTCGGTTAGGGCGGGTTCTTTGTCTTTCTTTTTCTTCTCTTTTTTCCCTTTTTCTTTTTGTTTTTGAAGATCCGGTTCAGAAGAGTGTGTATATTTTTCCTTTACCCTTTCGCGCATGAGTCTGCGTGATTTCTCTTTTCTGTAATTAGTTATCCGCAGCCGGACTTCTTTGAATAAGAAGCTGAAAAGATCGGAAAGAAAATGAAATATTTTCCCGAGGGTTAGATGGGTGGTAAAGACAAAAAATAAAGCCAATGCCGTTAATAGGATCAAAATAGAGCCGGTATGGTTGAAATAATTGGTTAGAAAGGCCGAAAACAGATCGCCTATAAAGCCGCCTCCTGAGAATTCTGCCTCTCTCCATGATATAGATTTGAAAAGTAGAGAGAACAAAGCACTGAAAACGATCAGAAAAAAGCAAAGGCTTCCTGCTTTTATTAAGACCCGGTTGGTTCTATCTGTTAATACTGACAAGACTCCCAAATAGATCAAGGCTATAGGAATGATAAAAGAAAGCAAGCCAAAGAACTGAATCATAGCTTCTGCTGTGGAAGCGCCCGCTCTTCCGGCAATGTTGTGGATCTTTTGGGGGTCAGTGGATGATGATGCCCAGGAGGGATCTTGTGAATTGTAAGTGATCAAGCTCAAAAAAAGGAAAATAGCAAAAAAAAGCAGAAGCAGGCCGACGATATCCGCTGTGATCCGGGGCCGTTTTTTTGATTTTTTACCCGGTGGCTGTCTGAATTCCCTTTTAGTCTTTGTTTTCATTGCAAAAAA